>NZ_JAVRBR020000103.1:0-49805 GCF_034531165.2 Dendronalium sp. ChiSLP03b
GATATTTTGAGTCTCGGCGTTTTTTTGTACCTTTTTTGCCGATTTTCAATTCATCTTAGCGAGCCCAATACCTACCTAGTTTCTCATGGTTCATATCTAGCAAGGTTTTTGGCTTTTTTTAACCGTCGAACTCACGTTAAATTAAACTTGAATCAAGTGTGTACAAAAGATTAGATTTTTATCCGGTGGGTATCACAGCGTCGAAAACTTGTTACCCACCGATACCACTTTTATCAAGAGGTAATTCTATTCTATGTTTACGCGTTCTGAACTTGAAATCAAAACCATCCAGGAATTACGTGACTTATGCCGTAGATATGGCATCAAGCCAACTGGTAACGCAGGTTACAAAACCTCATTCATAACATCCTTGATGGCGTTTCCATACTTAGCACTTCAACAGATGAAGGAACACAGGGGTTTAAAGCCACTTGGTTTTGCAAATTTTCAGTCCTTTGCTTCTGGACTAGATGAAATAGGAATACCCACAGACGAGCAATCGGCTTTAATTCGCATCACAATGGAAGGGCGTAAGATGAGCTACCCAGAACGTTATGAGCAATCACAGTTAATGAACTTGTACAAAGCTAAGTTGCTACTTGAGCAAGTCATTGATTTGTTGAATCAGTAAAAAATGGGGCGGGCAAGATGTTATTGGTGTCAAGTTAAGTACTTTATATCTTGCACCAGGCGACTGGAAGTCGCGGCTACACAGGCAAAACCCGCCTACGCGGGTTGAAAACCTTGATTTTTCCTTAGTCCGCGCAGGCGGTGAGTCCAGCGCTGCGGTTTCCCTCCGCAGGCGACTGGCGAACCCGGAGGGACTTCGTTTGTATAGCCGCGATTTCTAATCGCTGGGGCTAGGTGCAAGATGTGAACCTACAGAATCTCTCTTGACTTTCTTCTCTCCGCGCTCTCTGCGTCTTGGCGATTCGTTTGCAACCATTGAATAATTTCCCCAGGCAATTCCTGCTTACTTCTACTACTCACATCAATACAAACATGCCTAGTAATTGCCTTAGCAACCACCACTTTTGTAACAGAAATTTCGTAATTTACTTCAAACTTATCAAGACCCAATTTTTGGGGAATCAAACTAATTACTAAACTGTCCCCACAAAACATCGGGCGAAAAAAATCTACATTAGCATGAACAATGGGAAAACCTACAGATGGATTGGTAAAAAAATCTTTGAGATTAATACCTGATGCTCTTAAGGATTCTTCATAAGCTTCATGACAAATTCCTAAAACATTAGCAAAATAAACTACTCCAGCAGCGTCGGTATCTTGAAAACGAACGATGCGATTGTAAGTGAAAGACATTTTTGAAAATTAAAAATGTAAAAAGAGCAGGCTTATAGCTTGCTCTATGAATTAATTTTACTGTAAAAACAAAATTTATCACTTCAAAGGGTAATATATATCCTCAGAACTAGGATTGAGGTAAGGGCGCTGCAAATCAATTAAATGTTGTGCAAAATGCCCATCGATTATTTTCATCCTCTCTTCAATTGCATTCTTACCTTTTTGCCAAGCTTCTAACAAAGCATTAGCTACAATTTGGCAGCGGTTCATACCAAAACTTTCCCGCGCTGCAAATTTTTGAGTTGGTTCTTCCGCCAAACCCAGCCCAGGTGCTAAAAACTTGGTGAACAAAGGAATTTCAGCTTGAAAATAGGATTGATGCTCTGTATACACAGCTTGAAGGATTTTGTGGATAGCTGGATAGTCGTGACGTTCAAAATAGAGTAACCCTGAGTCATAGCGTCCGTATGCACAGGGATTGTAAAGAACCTGAAATGTAAAGGGAATGGCAGCTGCATTTAGTTGCTGCGTCAAACTATCCATGAGCGCGATCGCACCAGATGCAGCGAAATTAAAATAGATTCTTCCTGTACCTAGATCGGTGTCTGGGGTACTCTGCTTTTCCTGTCCGATATTGCTCAATGCTAGGTAAAAGCCGTTTTGCAGCCGATTTTTAGGCATCCAAATGGCGACTGATTCACCAGCTTTGGTAGATTTTTTACTCGGTTTGAGATGGCAATCTGGCTCAATATATAACGTCAAACCACCTTTAGTCACTGCCATACTACCATCAGGTTCTTGGCGCAACACTTGCCAACTAGGGTCAAAATAACCTCTACCGTGATTGCTAGCGTGCAGTTGCTCGTAAAATTCCCAATCAATTTCCAACATAGAATTGTTTTCTAGATTTTGGTATGTTGGGCGATTGGCAGTATCAGTTTTGGCAGATAGAACACTTTGCAGAGAACCATTGTGATAGATTCCATGCAGGAAATTTCGCAGTAATAGAGTCAGATATTTATGTTGGAGAGCAGTAGAATTTTGCTGAAATCTTTCAGCAACTTTAGTCGGCAGGGAAAAAGGTTGATAACTAGGATGGTAAATACAAAAATTTGGCTCAATCTGGATATTGTTAGCAATGTCGAACAGAGAATTTAGCAGTGTATTGGTAGAAGAATCTAGCATTATTCAATTCAGAACTCAAAATTTATAATTAAAAATTAGACGCAGATTATTTATATGTGTGTTCGCCAAGCATTAACCAAGAGAATAATGACAAATTCAAAATTCAAAATGCAATATTCACGATTTTGCTTTTTGAATTGTTCAGCTTTTTCTTGTTAACAACCACGCAGGCGAGTTTTTTCGTAATAAAGACGAACTAACTGTTGCTCTTTTTCCGGCTGAGGAAGTTGATGCAGCTTAGCCACAGGACTGACGATTTCTGATTCACTGATGCCGAAAATACTCATCACAGATTGCTCAGGTATGGTGAGGAGATTTTTAGCTACCTGAAGCATATAAATGTCAGCATTGTCAAAGCATTTGTGACACTTAATCGTTTCTTGAATCTGATTAATCAGTGTCAGTCCCGCAAACTGGATAACTCGCACCAGAAAGTCACTACGGTAATCCAAAATCATCGGAAAAGCATTCAAATAAGCCCGAATAAGAGCTAGCAGTGAAGGTTGAATAACTTCTAGCGGTGTCATCGCCAGATGCAAAGATTCTTCTAACTCAATGGAGGAATCTACTACAAGGCTCTTAAGCCAAATTCCTAAATAGCTTGCTAGTAGAGTTCCTAAATCAAAAGCTGGATCTCCCCAACTACAAGCTTCCCAATCAATCAACCTCACTAGACAATTGTCTAATTTGTTCCAACGAGAATGAATTAAGATGTTGCTTAATTTCAAGTCGTTGTGAGTCAAGCAGCAGGGTTGCCATTCATAAGCCAAATCTGCGATCGCAGATTCTAAACTTTCATAACGCTGGTAAAGAACATAAAATTTCAGCGCATCCGTGGGAACCATACCAAAAATTTCGGGGCTAATTGACCCTATCCCTTGTGCCGGATTATAAAAATTATACCTAAATTCTCCTTCAGGAGCAGCGGACATAAAATCACGATATTCTCGGCGTTGGAAGGTAGCACGATGTAGCCCCGCTAAGGTAGCACCAATAGCAGTAGCAATCTCCGTGGGAAAAATATCCTGATGGCGATAAAATTTGCCAAGTTCCACATATTCACTTAAGTAGTTGCGGACAAGGATAGAATTTTCCTCGTCAAAATGCTGTATTAATGGTGCGATCGCAGAAATGTTACCTAGAACTGGAAACTGCTGAAGCAATTGGTGAAACAGCCACTCATTAAAAAATTCATGAGGAATTCCATCATGTTCAACACTACGTTTTTGTTTAACCAGCAGTTTGCTATTACCTGCTATCACCAGTAAATTCAAATTCTTCTTGCCACTTTCTGGCAACTCAGATGCATCTAATAAACCATCTTCTGAGCTGCACAGACATTCATCTTGCAGATACTGGATAACGTTGTGAGAAGACAATGGTAATAACATGTATTATGTCCTACTTCGTAAAATTGCTGAGAAAATTACCTAACGTCCAGATTGATTCAGCTTTGGCAGTTTCGGTAGACAGCAACAACTTTGCAAATAACAATAACGATCGCTCCCATTTATTAATATCTCATCTATCTAATAAAATCCTGCCAAAATGGCAATATAAGCTTTATTTTTACTTTAAATTCTACGGTACACACTATCAAATCTTTAAAATTATTTAGTTACTTACTTACATAGTTCTAAAGTTTTTAGTCAAGATTTTGTCGTAGTGACCTATCCAGATTTTTGGAGATAGAGAAAAACGAACGGTTAATTAATGACATAATTTTTACCAACTAAATTCAGTAGCCAGCAAAATCCCAAATCCAATAATATTATTAGCCGTCAAGCTAGATCCAGTAAAGTATTGCTGCCAATAGTCCATAGTTCTTTCCAGCGTTCCAGGGCACTTCTGGATGGCATCAATATAACTTGTTTGTAATTTAGGCAACATTATTCTTCTTTTTGCAATGAACAATTGAATTACAGTGCTTTACTGCTTTTTAGAATTAGAAATTTTGTGCCATCGACTAAACAACTTACCAAAAAACTGTCTTCAGGTGGATGTTTTTTGATAACAAGTATTTACTTCTCAATCAGAATTTTTTCGGATCTTGAGATAATATTGCTAAATGCAGCATAAACAACTATTCATGTCATGGCGAGCGTGGCTTCTCATACTCCGTTCAGCAAAGCTGTTCTCGTAGAGAAGGGTTAGTAGAACCTCTTAGCTCCTCAACCCTGTGTAAACGAAATGCAATATTATTTTTATTTATCATTACAAATTGAAAAAAACCGGATATTTTAGTTAGGTAATAATTAATTTATTTTTGTTCAAATATTAAGAATCTATGCTTCAACCTTCCCCAGTGCTGAGTTAGAGTTATTTCTTCCCACGCTTTCCCCACTCTCCACTCTATACCGATGTCATAAAATCACTTCTACGGTAATATATTTGTACTATATAGAATGATTTAGGACAGGAAGAGCCATAATTGTGTCAAAACCAAAAGAGGATAATTGTTACTTGCCCGTGACAAGTTGATTTACCATGACCGTTAGTGCCAGCATACCCAAAATAGTCATTAATCCCGCAGGCATAAACTTGCGCGTTTTAGCCAATCTGAATGCAAAGACAACCACTAAGACAGCAGTAATGAAAGCTGCTAAAATCAAAGCCCAACCTTGTCCTTGTAATTGAAAGTAAGCGGTAAAAATCAGTAATAAACCGCTAATACTACCACTCAAGAGCGAAACTTGACTATTAGCCTGAATGTAGCCAATGATGCCACCAACAATCGCTAAGATGCCGTAGCTAAAGACAGCGATTATACTTAAATTCATTGTTAAAACCTATGTAGATTTTGATTTTGCCCCAAAGGTCGGCAGACAATTTACCATAGCTGTTTAGCTACATCACCCAATTGATTGATGGATAATCAAGCAATGCCAGCAGCAAGTAGTTCATCCTATACCCAAATTCAATTCCTCCAGCGTCAAGCAGCTTCACTTTTACTTTACCAATCCGTCCTCCAAAGCGAAGTAGGAGTGGCATTTCTTGATTTGTTGCAAGCTATACGTTACGCTGATGCCGATGCACGGGGTTGCCTCCAAGCCTACGGCAGCTACTTCCACGCTTTGGCTGCTAGAAATCAAAATTGGGAGGAATATTTAATTACTCAAATTCTTAAAGATGAGAATCCTTTTAGTCGGCTTGCTCAACAGAGAGAATTTAAGGATTTACCGCCTGCTTTAATAGCAGCCGTTCAGCATGATTTACAGGTGTTGCAGAGTGTCTATGAATGTAGCAGCGCGTCCTTGAGTGAGTGGGTACAAAATGTAGCTCATTTGCCTGTATCACCTGTTGTATGGTATCAGGAACAAGATGGGGTAAACGCAGAGAAAACTCTGTTTTTACAACATTTAGAACATTGGGCTGATGCTATAGAAGAATTAGCAGCTTACTATCGGCAATTTGGCACGGGTTTATTTGCAGAATATCACGCCTTGCGTTGGCAAGCTGGGGAGTTTATTGGCATTCGGTATCCCGACCCAGTTAAGCTGAACGAGCTTGTAGGTTATGAGTCTCAGCGAGATGCCTTGTTAAAAAATACAGAGTTTTTATTATCAGGAGAGATGGCACTGCACGTATTACTTTATGGTAGTCGGGGGTCGGGAAAATCTTCTCTGGTAAAAGCTTTGTTGAACGAGTATGCTGATGTCTGTGATAACCTCCGTTTGTTGGAAGTAGCAAAATCTGACTTAAAAGATTTATCAAAAATCGTAGAACAATTGCGGGGCGTACCCCAGAAATTCATCATCTTTGTCGATGACCTGTCTTTTGAAGAAGATGATGATGCTTTTAAAGCACTCAAAGTGGTTTTAGAAGGCAATTTAACCGCACGACCCCAAAATGTAGTAGTGTATGCTACTTCTAACCGTCGCCATCTAATTCGAGAATTTTTCGCAGACAGACCTACTCCTAAGGATAACGAAGAAGTCCATGCATGGGATACGATGCAGGAGAAACTTTCGTTTAGCGATCGCTTTGGTCTAACTTTAACCTTTGAGGCAGCCGATCAAAAAACTTACTTAAAAATAGTTAAGCATTTAGCGGCACAAGCCAAAATCAATCTTAGCCAAGAAGATTTAGAATATCAAGCATTACAGTGGGCAACTCGCCACAACGGTCGTTCTGGACGCACAGCACGCCAGTTTGTTGATTTTTTTAAAGCAGATTTAGCGTTATTTGGTGTAAATAATAATACATTTAAAACTTAATTAGTAAATTAAATTGATTGGCTGGCGATCGCACTTTTTTATTACTTAGAGTCAATGTTATACACAAATATTTACAACCGGAGATATCACAACAAGAATGTGAGGAGTAATGAGCTTAAGAACTAACGATCCTGACAACTTAACTACGCTAAAAACAAGCAATATGCAAACAGTAATAGTAAGTAATAGATTTATCTTAGGCATAATTGCCTTTAGTGTGAGTTTTGGTCTTAGTCTCGTCCCCAACTGGGATTTTAATCGCTCCTTTATCACAGGTGTAATTACTGTAATTGCTACCTATGCAGCAGCATTGTTTGTAGATAAGCGACGTAGAAATTATGAAATGCTGGTTTTAAGTTCACTCCGCAAGCGAATTAAAGAGATGGAGGGATTAAAATCTCGTATTGTTAAAGAAATCAACCAAATAGAAGAGCATCGCAGCTTATTATATACAGAGTCTAAGCAACTACAAAATCAGATATTAGAATGCCGTAACCAGAGAGATAGTCTTCACAGAGAGTTAGGAAATTTTGCCGGACAAAAAAAACAATTAGAAGCGGAATCTAGCAACCTCAAAGCTGAAGTGCATACTCTAGAAAATCATAAATCAGAACTAAATAATTCATTTTCTAACCTGACAACAGAAAAACGCCGTTTAGAATTGCATTGTAATACTTATCGCTCGGAAATAAGTCAATTACAAAATAAAATTTGCGAAATCCAGCAAGAAAAACAAGAATTAGAGAGTAATTTAACCCTACTAGGCAGACTCAAACCTCAACTTGAAGAAAAACTGTACGAGTTGCGAATTAAACTTCAAGACTTGGAAATTGAGCTTAATCAGCAAAATCAATTACTTGCAGCTACAAAACTTGAAAAAGATAATACAGCAGCTAGCCTCAATTCTTTACATACGCAAATAGTAGAACAACAAACTGAGTTAGAGCAGTTACAAGGCGAATTTTCATTATTACAAGAGGAACGCGACCTGTTGCAAACTCAAGTTTGGGACTTACTGCAACAAACAGAAACACTCAATCAAGAAACCTTACCTGAAACCACTCCAGCAGATGAAATTGAGTTGTTTCCTTTTTCCGAATTAGTCGAACCCATAACATCAACAGATATTACAGCCGATAGATCTGAAAGCTTACCAGAAGAATGGGCTAATTTTATGGAGAAATTACCAGGGCATGAAATCCAGGTATTAAAAGCCGTAGTAGCTCAAGATAATACCAATGCGCTCCTTAAACAGATTGCCGAGGCACATATTACAATGCCGAATTTGTTAATTGACTCTATCAATGAATGTGCAAATGATACTATTGGCGAATTAATAATTGAGCCAAGTGTAGAAGTTCCCAAAGTTTATCAAGAGCATATAACCAACGTAAGAAAAATGCTCGATATGTATGAAGATCTCATGGCTAGACACGCCTCATCCAATTAAATGTTCTGGTAAATTGTAAAATCATTAATCATTAGGCATATGACTAACTATCTGTGTGCCTCTGCATTGAAAATCCAGTGAAGTGAATTACATGGCAAAGCTCAAAATCTCGAAAAAAATTTCCACTGCTTTAATCAATTCCCTAGGCGCAGGAGTAGTGCCCAGAGTGGGAGTAGAACACATAGCAGTTGGTCGGGAACAAGAACTTAAAAGCCTATCACAAAATCTTGATGACATTGCAGAAGGTGTAGCCGCATTTCGCTTTATAATTGGTAACTATGGTTCGGGGAAAAGCTTCATACTACAAATGATTCGCAATCGCGCTATGGAGCAAGGTTTTGTAGTAGCTGATGCTGATTTATCTTCCCAACGCCGACTTGCAGGAAGCAATAATGAAGGTTTAGCAACCTATCGAGAATTAATGAGCCATCTGGCTACAAAAACTCGTCCTGATGGTGGTGCTTTAGTTTCAATATTGGAAGGATGGATTAATAAAATTCAACAAGAAGTAGCAAAAGAATCTAGCTTACGTCCAAATGATGATGGTTTTGATGACCAAGTTGAAGCAAAAATTAGAGAAGTAGTTCAATATATTGAAGATTTAGTTCACGGATTTGATTTTGGTAATGTTATTGTCGCTTATTGGCGCGGCTACCGATTGGATGATGATGAATTAAAAAATGCGGCGATGCGCTGGTTGCGGGGAGAATTTAATACTAAAGTTGAGGCCAGAACAGCCTTGGGAGTACGTGTTATTATTGATGATGAGAGTTGGTACGATTACATCAAGCTAATAGCTAAATTTGTAGCTGAAATTGGTTATAAAGGATTGTTAGTTTTAGTTGATGAAGCTGTAAATTTATACCAAATAACCCCTACAGTCACTCGTGAGAAAAACTATAACAGACTCTTAACAATGTTTAATGACACCATGCAGTGCAAAGCAGAGCATCTTGGCATTTTCATTGGTGGTACAACTAAATTTTTAGAAGACCCAAATCGAGGGCTTTTTGCAGACCAAGCTTGGCGAAGACGTACAAAAGAAAGCCGTTTTGTCACGCAAGCAGGTGTGCAAGAGTATATGGGGCCAGTAATACGTCTTAACCCGTTAAGTGAGGCAGAAATTCTAACACTTTTACAACGTTTAACTGAGATTCATGCACTCAATTTTGGGTATGAAAATATTTTAACAAATAAACAGTTGCAAGAGTTTGTAAAAGAAATTGTCAATCGTCTGGGTGCAGAGGCGTTGCTGACACCAGGGGAAATTGTTCGGGATTTTCTTAGTGTGCTGAATATTCTCCATCAAAATCCATCACTGGCATTTGGTAAATTAATTCATGATTCTAAATTTAAACCCACTCCTGTTGGTAAAGATGCAGATGTGGATGAGGATAATGCAGCAGAATTTAGTTTGTGAATTAATTAAAATACACTTTATCAAATATACTTTTTAGTAATTGGCAACCCTAACCAATTACTAAGTTCATCCGCGAGCAAGTCTAATTCTGGGTTGGTGACTGAAAACAAATGTGATTCATTAGTACAAATTTCATACTTTTGCCTACCTGCCCAGATTGTCAAGTAAGTTTTATTGAACATATCTTGGTTTAGTTCTAGACAAATAATTTCTTTATCATAACTATTTGTATTACCTATTACTCGTGACAAAACATGAGCGATGCCTTCAACAAACTCGCACCCTTCATCCAAGAATATATCTATGCTCATAACTGGACTGAATTACGACCAGTGCAAATTGCAGCTTGTCAAGTTATATTTGACACCGATGCTCACTTGTTAATCGCTGCTGCCACTGCTGCGGGGAAAACAGAAGCAGCATTTTTACCAGTTTTAACTCAGTTATATGAAAATCCTGTAAATACTATAGGTGCATTATATATTGGCCCAATCAAAGCTTTAATTAATGACCAATTTGAGCGCCTCAACAACTTGCTAAAAACAGCGGATATACCTGTTTATCATTGGCATGGTGATGTTACTCAAAGTCGCAAAAATAAGCTTCTAAAAAATCCTCAAGGAATTCTACAAATTACGCCGGAATCACTAGAAAGTTTACTAATTAACAAAAATAGCGCTCTAATACGCTTATTCGGGGATTTGCGATTTGTAATCATTGATGAAATTCATGCTTTTATGGGTTCTGAACGCGGTTGCCAGATTATCTGTCAATTGCAGCGTTTGGCAAATTTGACGCATACACAACCCCGCCGCATTGGTTTATCAGCAACTCTTGGCGACTATTCTCTGGCTGAAGATTGGTTGCGTTCTGGAACTGAAAAGCTAGTGATTACTCCAAAAAATGATGCAGGAAAACGCCAAATTAAACTAGCTGTAGAACACTTTTATCTGAAAAATGAACTTGACAAATCAGAAGTAACAGCATACGAACAATATATTTTTAATCTCAGCAAATCTCGTAAATGTCTTATCTTTGCAAACAATCGCACCCAAACCGAATCTATAATTTCATCTTTGCGACAAATTGCCACAAAACAAGCATTACCAGATATATATCACGTACATCATGGCAGTATATCTGCTAGCCTGCGGCAAGCTGCTGAAAATGCGATGCGCGAACCCAACAATCCAGCTGTTACTGCCGCTACACTAACTTTAGAATTAGGTATAGATATCGGTCATTTAGAGCGGGTAATTCAGTTAGAATCACCCCTTTCAGTAGCTAGCTTTCTACAGCGTTTAGGACGCGCTGGCAGAAGAGGCGCAGCTGCTGATATGCGCTTTATCTGCGCTGAAAATGAACCCTTATCAGACGCATCTTTACCTGAGCAAATTCCTTGGCAACTTTTGCAATGTATTGCTATTATTCAACTTTATTTAGAAGAGCGTTGGATTGAACCAATAAAGCCTATTAAATATCCTTTGAGTTTGCTATATCACCAGACAATGAGCATTTTAGCAGCGACCGGAGAACTTTTACCTGCTGCTTTAGCAAAACAAATTTTAAGCCTACCACCATTTGCAGCTATTTCACAAGAAGATTTGAAGTTACTATTGCGCTATTTAATTGATATTGACCATATTCATCAAACTGAACAAGGTAAATTAATCATTGGTTTAACTGGAGAAAAGATAATAGGTAAATTTCAATTTTATGCTGTGTTTCCAGACAATCCTGAATATGTGGTAAAACAAGCAACGACGGAAATTGGCAGTATTGTCACACCACCTCCTGTTGGCAATCAGTTCGCTTTAGCAGGAAGAACATGGGAAGTGTTAGAAGTTGACTTTAGAAAAAAGTCAGTTTCTGTGAAGCAGGTAGAGGGTAAAGCTACTATTTATTGGCGTGGTGGGAGTGGCAGTATCCATACAAGAGTTTTGCAACGAATGCGGCAGGTTTTACTAGAAGACATAGAATATAGTTACTTGCAAGATAATGCTAATCAATGTTTGCAAAAGGTTCGTCAACTCGTACAAACTGCTGGGTTAGATAAACAGAATATCTTGCAATTAGAAAAAGGTAAATGCTGCATCTTTCCCTGGATGGGTACAGTAGCTTACCGCACTTTAGAAAGATTGCTCAACTCCTTTTGCCGAGAATCTTTGGAAATTAACAGTATTGGTGGGGTGAATCCCTATTATTTGAAAATCAAATTAGGTAAAGATAAATTTAAATATTTTCGTCAAGAAATAGTTTCATTATGCGAGCAAAGGATTACACCAGAAGATTTAGTAAGTTCTTCAGAAGCACCAGAAATTCAAAAGTATGATGAATTTATTCCTCATCCACTTTTACGGAAAGCTTTTGCTAGGGATTATTTAGATATTGTAGAACTCAAGCAACAAGTGGCACTGTGGTAAGGTAAACAGGGACTAGGGATTGGGTAAAGATATATGCTAATTTTTTTTCAATATACTGAGCGGATCTCCCAACCACCACAAGACACTATCAAAATTTGGAAAAAAAACAGACTCTATTTCGACATTTGACATTATTTCATTAAGTTCAGTATCACTAATCGGTTCATCCCATAATCCATGTTCAACAAGGTTATCAGTATGAAAAATAATGCGATCGCGCAAAAAACTTAACTGCTCATCTTTTGGGGCGGCAGGCAGGCGGATAGTGAGGGGAAAATTCCCGAATAACACTACTACTTTCCCTGGTTTATGATGGGGCATATTTTTTGTAATTTTTCAGCGATTTTAAACTTATTAGCTGCTAACCTGCTTTTTTGCTTTGCAAATCTTGATAGAAAATACTAGCGTATCCTGACAAATCCGGCCTTATTAAGCAACTGTTGTCCTTGATTTGTTAATAGCAAGTTAGCATAAGCTTCACCTGCTTGTCGTTCAAATTTTGCATTTTCTTTCACAACCACCACTAATCGACGACTCAAAGGATATTCCCCACTGCGGAAAGCATCGGTATTTACTTGATTGCGCTTTCCGGGGCATTCAGTGGTTGGTACTAAGGGTAGTTTATAAGGGGGAATGAGTTTACTAGAGTCACGACCTATCGGTAATGATTTTACACCGCACTGCGGAACCAATAGCGTTGCTGAAGACCAATAAATTCCTGCGGGATCGGCAGCAACTTTACGTAAAGCCTCAGTTGTAGTTTGTGTTAACTTGAAGCGATCGCCACCATCTCTATCTTTTTTACCGTATAGTTGGATTTTTAAATCTGGCCCACCTACCTCTCGCCAGTTAGTAATTTTACCTGCAAAGATGTTTTCATATTGATCTACAGTCAGACCAGGAATATTCAAACTGGGATGGACAACTGCTACCAGTCCATCAATTGCCACTGGAATTTCTCTGATTTGAATGCCTCGTTTTTGCGCCGCCTCATACTCGTTGTTAGCAACGGGTCGAGAAGATTGAGCAAAATCCAGTTGACTTTTTAGTAACATTGAAATGCCTGTTGCAGAGCTAGGTGCTTCCTTTTCAGGATTAGCATAGCGTAACTGAAACTGGGGCCAGACGTTTTGAATTATTGGGTCTATTTCTTTGCGGACAGGTGCCCAAGTCGTACTACCACCGTAACTTATTAAACCACTGGGAACATTCTGTACTTGAGCAAAGGTTTGAGGAGTAGATGCTTGAGATTCAGGAGAATTATTGCTGGATTTTAGTGGACTGGTGGTAAAGCCAGAGGATTTGACAAACCACCAAACACCACCTCCAACTAGCCCAACCGTAATTAGGAAAGCTAAGACGAGAAGGGTGGTTTCATTCTTTTGTGACATAACTTGTGGATAATTCTGTATTTACCGCTTCTCTTCTTATATTGCCCAAGTACTTTTACGAAAAATATATTACTCCATACTTGACATAGTAGGAATTACACAGTCTAACTCTAGGCTACGGACAAAATAATGTGTCGCGCGTATCCCGTCCTGTAGCTGGATTAGTCCCTTTGGCAACCTTGCACAATTTTTTTTGTTCGTCCTCACGCAGCAGTACATCTGTAAAATCTGCTCCATCAACGATCGCACCATCAAACTTGGCATTAGCTGCAAACGCACCCTCTAACACCGCATTTGTTAAATTCGCATTTATCAAACGAGCTGAGTCTAAAGTGGCGTTTGTCAGATCGACTCCCTCCAAATTCGCAGACTCTAAATTTGCAGCAAAGAAACTTACACCGCGCAAATTAGAATGACTGAAGTTACTCTGGCGGAGATTAGCTTTCGTAAAACTTGAATCTGTGAGATCGCGTCCTGAAAAATCAGCTTCTATTAAGATTTCTTTGTTGTATTCGAGGGCTAAAGCTGTTGGAATGTAACCTATTGCTGTGATACCAACTACTACCCAAAGCAATAAACTGAGTAAGCTTGCCCAAATCTGATTACTTAATCTAAAATTCATGCTATTTTTAGCCAATGGCGAATCTTCCTCCCTCTCATTATCTCGATAGTGGTCAATTAGGAGAAGACCTAGTAGCAAAATGGTTAGAGTCTACAGGTTGGGTGATTCTGCATCGACGCTTTGCCTGCCGATGGGGAGAAATTGATATTATTGCTCAAAATCCTGGCAGCCCAGAGGAGCAACGGGGCAAGGGTGCAGAGGCAGATAATTCTTCACTCAGAACTCAGAACTCAGCACTCAGCGAGAAGTTGCAAGGAGGGTCTCCCTCCGGGCAAACTTCGGAGACTCAGCACTGTATCTTAACGTTTGTCGAAGTTAAAACCCGCAAGTTAGGTAGTTGGGATGCAGGGGGAAGAAGTGCAATCACCCTACAAAAGCAGGTAAAAATCTCAAGAACGGCTGGGATATTTTTAGCTGAGTACCCTGAGAAAGCAGATTACATCTGTCGATTTGATGTTGCTATTGTCTCCTGCCAACGGTCGCTACAGGGAACGAGGTCTAAAGTTCCTCAAGAAGCTCTAGCTAGCTCATCAATCGCTGGATATCAATTTTATCTACAAGAATATATTCCGGCAGCTTTCGACGTTTTGATTGATAGCTAATGTCTTAAAGTTGCAATATTGCCTCCAGTAGATTGTTGACTATTAACTGTCAAAGGTCAACAGTCAACGACTACTATGAGTATTTATACAAATTAAATGCTTTTAGCTGATACCAATTCTTTGGTACTAGTGTTCCAACTAAAAGTTATCACGCTAAAGTTTCTGGACAATAACCCAGACCACGGACAAACTGTTGGCGGAAAGCCTCAATTTCTTCTCTCTCTGGGCTACCGTGAGAAACGATCGCTACTTGGTAGCGGCGCATCACATCCACCGGACACTGTCCTGCTTCCAAACTCCAAAGTGCCATTTGCACCCGCATTGGCGGCTCATAGCTAATTCCTAATTCATTTAGAAAAGCCCGAAAGTCGCCGTCCTCTTGGGGTGAGACGTGACCTTTAAGTTTGATCCTAACCACCCAGCCATCAATCTGATGAATCACGGTGACGAACGAGACATGCATCTGGGGTCTGCCATGCAGGTATTGAACAACCCTCAGGGTTAGACTGGCATTTGCCAGGTAATACAAGTATTCCATGTTGGTGCTTGGGATCAAAGCCAATCCTACATATCTATATTCGTAAATAGATCCCTGTTCCCGGTAGGGTAGAAGCCCCCGTTTTTGTATGGGGAGGTTTACCCAATTTTCATCTGAATTTTTGCGTGTTACCTAATAGTGTCAATCTTATAGTCTAAGAGATGAAATTGAGTATTTCTCTAGGAAATCTTAAACTTAGTTGTTGAAGGTAGTATTAACTTTTATGGAGCAACAAATAGCACATCCAAATTTGGATCGTTCCTCTATTTCAGAGGCAAAAGATATGAACTTAGACTGTTTATCATCTGGGTATGACTACGAACTACCTTCAGAACTTATTGCCCAAAATCCGGCATTTCCTAGAGATAGCTCGCGGTTATTGGTAGTCAATTCTCGCGCTACAGATAATGAAACAGCACCGTTACACCAGATTTTTCGCGATTTACCTGAACTACTGCATCCTGGTGATTTGTTAGTAATGAATAACACACGAGTTATACCAGCACGACTGTATGGTCGTAAATCTACAGGTGCAGAAATAGAGGTATTGCTATTAGAGGAACGGCAGTATAACTGTTGGTTAGCCTTAGTCAAGCCAGGAAAGCGTTTCAAACGGGGAGCAAGGATTATCTTTGAAGCAGGGGGAGTAGGGGAAGGGGAGCAGAGGAGCAGGGGAGCAGAGGAGCAAGGAAGTAAGGGAGGAAGTTCTTCTTCATCTTCCTCATCCTCATCTCCTTCATCTCCTCATCTTCTCTCGGCTACGGTGTTGGAAACAGACGAGGCGACTGGAGGGCGTTTGTTGCAATTTGATGTGCCGGAGGGAAAGCCTTTGGTACAACTGTTGGATACATTTGGTGAAATACCTCTACCACCCTATATCACTGCATCTGTTGCTGCTGACGAACAGTATCAAACGGTTTACGCTCAACAGCCAGGAGCGATCGCAGCGCCTACAGCAGGGTTGCACTTTACTCCAGAATTACTAGAAAAATTGCGCGATCGCGGCATCAATCAAGCTTTTGTCACACTGCACGTTGGTGTAGGAACTTTTCGTCCAGTGGAAGTAGAAGACGTAACTAGCCACCACATGCACGAAGAATGGATTGAAGTCCCTGCTGCCACAGTAGAGCAAATCCGTGCTACGAAAGCAGCTAGCGGTCGAATTATTGCTGTGGGAACAACGGCAGTACGCGCTTTAGAAGGAGCGACTCAATCTGGGGATTTACAACCATTTTGCGGCAAGACAAACTTGTTTATCTATCCGGGTTATCAATGGCGGGTAGTAGATGGTCTGATTACTAATTTTCATTTGCCACGTTCTAGTTTGCTAATGCTGGTCAGTGCCCTGATCGGCAGACAACGGTTGTTAAATATATACAAGCAAGCGATCGCTTCTCGATATCGCTTTTATTCTTTCGGTGATGCCATGCTAATTTTGCCACAAGCTGTAAGAGTGCTGAGTTCTGAGTGAAGAATTTCTAATTTTTAATTTTTAATTTTTCATGTAGTAGTGGGTACTCTGACTTAGTAAGGATCTAACAACAAGTACAGAGCCGCTAATTATGTATAAACAGCATCAAATTCGCCAGTGGTTTTGCTGCTTTCCTACGGTGGTATTCCACCAAGTTGTCGATTGGCAGAAGCCGCATCTAGGACTTCTCTGTGCTGCTTCTGCGTTTTTGGTGTTGGCTGCACCAACAATTATTGATTTACCAGGAAGCAAGCTGCTAGCACAAACTCCAATTTCTCAGGATTTGGAAACAGCTATCCTTTACCAGCAGGGAGTCACGCGCTATAACCGCAACGACTTACAAAGTGCAGAATATGCTTTTCGCCAAGTGTTGCAGCGAGATCCCAACATAGGAATGGCACGGAATTATTTAGGGAATATTTTCCTGATGCAAAATCGCCTGGATATAGCGGTGCAGGAATATGGAGAAGCGGTTAGAATTAACCCCAATCTGAGTGAAGCTTATTACAATTTGGGGTTAGCATTGTACCGACAAGGGCAAAAAGAGGCAGCAGTTACTGCTTATCGCCAAGCCTTAGTGATAGATCCTACAAAAGCAGCGGCGCAATACAACATAGGTTTGGTACTGTCCGAACTAGGACAGTCACAAGAAGCGATCGCCGCATACCAGCAAGCAATTAATCTAGATACTAGCAATGCTAATGCTTACTTTAACTTAGCGATCGCTCTGCAAGAACAAGGTCAAATAGAGCCGGCGATCGCTGCTTATCGACAAGGCTTGCAGCTAGATCCGAAAAATGCCATGGCTTACAGCAATATGGGAAGCTTAATGGCAATTCATGGCCAAACCTCAGAGGCTATTTCCGTTTATCGGGAAGCTATTCGCCAAAATCCCAAGAATGCCTCAGCCTATTACAACTTGGGAGTAACTTTATACAATCAAGGCGATTACAAGAAAGCTAACGGAGTATTAAAACGTGCCCGCAACGAGTTCCGCGAGCAAGGCAACATGGAGCAAATTGCAAAAGTTGAGCAATTAATTCAGCAAATTGCCCAGAAGACAGCACCGCAGCAACCTCAACCCAGTCAAACAGCTACTACTCCCTCTGAGACTCCAAACCAACCAGAAACGCTAGTCAATCCAACTGATGTGCCAGTTTCTGTTAAACAACAGCCTAGTTTAATCAGTCCAGCTCAATAGATTTATTGCAACCCTTGATTTAGGGTATGTGGAAAAAGACAGGGTGTGGGGTTTATTAAACTTTCATAATTTTCCCTACATCCTATCCCCAGCCTTCACCATCGTTTGCAGCTTCGTAATCTTCTAAAGCTGCCTTTGCTCCAGCTTCTATTATCAAACTCAAATCACATCCATACTCTCCACTACAGCTAAACGAACCCAGTTCTAGTACATGAAGTTCGCCTTCAGATTCGCAGATGTCCACTGTGTAAAGAGATTCGGGATACCAGTTTACTGCCTTTAACACGTTACTCAAGTAGCTTTCTAAATAGCCTCCCTGAATCGTTTCATCAATCCTTTCTTCTCCGACTAAATAGAGCGAACCAGTGATAATTTGATTTTTATAAACGAAGAATCTCCACTCTTTCGCGATCGCTCGCTTACCACTGACTAGTATTAAAGTTGTCTCATCTCTTTTCAGTTCGCTTCCTAAAGACTGCATAGTATTTAAGACATTTAGATTAAAAACTCCAGCCCGAAACGATTTCATATTGCTATCAGGTCTGACAAATAGATCGCCATCAGAACCTAAATATTCAAGAATCTCTTCTCTTCTGCGAATTAGTTCACCTAAAGAAAGAATAAAATATTTGTTATTGAGCAAATATTGACCAAAATAAGTGTAGTAGGTAGTACAACGAAGATTCTTTTCATCCATATATGCTCCAGGTATCCAAGAAGTTCGTAAAATATTCCTACCTAAATTTAGAGTTCCTCTGAATAAAACACATTCATCTTCGGAAAAATATTCATTAGCATCTGTGGAATGGAATCTCAGGTAATTTGTCTCTTTCCATGAGTATCCTTGCCTCTTCAATTCTTCTAAGAATTCCTCATCGCAATCGAAAATATTTTTTTCAATTAGCCAATTTACTTTTTTCATCTTTTTATCGGTCGTTCAAAGTCTACAGAACTCGAACAATCTTTCTTGAATTAAGATTACTGTAGCGCGATCGCCAAGCTAAAAACTTTGCCAGCCAGCAATACTAAAAATACGTTCGTCCTCAGACTCGATCTTTATCAAAAGTTCGTTAATTAAATGATTCATCGCTTTTATATGTTGGTAATTGTCTCCATAGCTTTTGACTATTCAACCATAAGTATTTTAGGATCTTGCACAATGGCAACTTTGTTTAGCCAAAGGTAAAATGACACCCCTTTTTGAAACCGAACGCTTGACGATTCGCAGTTGGATACCCGAACACGATGCCGAACAAGTGTTTGAAATCTATAGTGACCCCGAAGTTACCTACTTTCTCGGCAACGCTTCTCGTACTACAAATATTGAGGCAACGCGTCAGCGCTTAATTGACAATATTGAGCGATCGCAACGACGCAACAATGGTACTGGGTCTTGGGCAATTGTGGAAAGGGCAACTACAACAATTGTGGGAACTATCCTTCTCAAACCACTTCCTGATAAAGATGGATTGCCTACAGAGGATTATGAGGTAGGCTGGCACTTGCGGCGAGCTTCTTGGGGTAAAGGGTATGCAACAGAAGCAGGACGAGGTATGCTCGACTACGGATTTAGTGTCTTGAACCTGCCAATAATTTATGCCGTGGTCAAGCCAGAAAATCATGCATCAATTCGTGTAACCCAAAGACTCGGTATGAAACCATTAGGACGGACAAAGCAGTATTACAATATCGAACTACTGCTGTTCCAACAAGATGCGCCTGGAAGAAGAACAGGGGGATAAGGGGCGGAGAGGGTGGGGACAAAGTAGACAAGGTAGATAATTTTTCCCTTCTGCCTTTTAACTCTTGTACAGACGCGATTAATCGCGTCTGTACTCATGCCTCCTGCCTTCTACCTCTTGACTAATGACCATTGACAACTGACTATGACTAATGACTAAAAAGTGGTTCCAGATTGGGCTAGCGAGTATATTTCTCTTCTCACTTGCCTTACGCTTTTGGGGATTGGGAAGATTTAATACCTTGGTATTTGATGAAATTTACTACGCTAAATTCGGCAATAACTATCTCAGCCATGTTCCATTTTTCGATGGTCATCCACCACTAGGTAAATACATGATTGCGGTGGGAATATGGGTTGGTAGTCATGTTCCCTTTTGGCAAGATACGGTAAATGGGTTAACAGGTTCGCTCTTGTCGCCTTGGAGTTACCGTTGGATTAATGCATTCTCAGGCTCATTTATTCCATTAATTATTGCTAGTATTGCCTATCAGTTAAGTTATCGTCATAGCTTTGCTTTACTTGCTGGTTTCTTCACAGCTTGTGATGGTATATTTATTGTAGAATCGCGCTATGCCCTGATTAATATTTATATAGTTTTGTTTGGGTTATTAGGACAGTGGTTATTTTTATTGGCATTGGCTAATCAAAGACAAAGACCAATTTATTTAGTACTTGCTGGTATTGGTTTTGGTGCGTCAGTTGCTACAAAATGGAACGGTTTATTTTTTCTGCTAGGTATATATCTAATTTGGATAATAGGGTGGATATGGCAATGGATAATCAAAGCAAAATCTCAGGCAAAAGATGTAATAGATGATTTATCTGCCAGTCTCACACGTAACTCAACGATTACACTGATTAGATATCAGCAAACTAATGCTCAAATATCGCTATTACAAAATTTAACACAAATAAATATTTGGCAAATTGTATTTTTTCTAGGAATTATCCCACTCGCAGTCTATAGTTTGATTTGGATTCCTCACTTACAACTAGATACAAAATACGGATTTCTAGAAGTACACCAACAAATATTGGCGTTTCATGAACGCCTTGGTGGTAATAATGCCAAAGTACATCCTTACTGTGCTGCTTGGTATAAATGGCCTTTGATGAATCGACCAATGGCGTATTATTACCAAACAACTCAAAGTGTCACCGACCCATTACCTGTATTTGGGCCTGCTTTACCTGCTGGTGTGGGAAAGGTTATTTATGATGTACATGCGATGGGAAATCCTTTTTTGTGGTGGTTTGGTGCAGCTGCCATCCTATTTTTGATAGGTATGCTGATAATACAACTGGTCATTCCTTGGGTGAAGCAAAAGCGTTTTTCTCTACCTACAAAGCTGAGTATTGATACCTGGATCGCCCTGTACTTAGTTGTAAATTATGCTGTCAACTTAGTACCTTGGATGAAAGTAACGAGGTGCGTTTTTATTTACCACTACATGACGGCTGTGGTATTCGCTTTTTTAGCGATCGCTTGGTTTGTAGATCAGTGTTTTCGTAGTTATTATCGCCCGCTCCGAGCATTAGGCATCACAATTTCTTTTCTCATTCTGCTTGCTTTTGTTTTCTGGATGCCTATTTATTTGGGTTTACCTCTCTCATCTGGAGGTTATAAAGTGCGGATGTGGTTTAACTCTTGGATTTAAACATACCCGATATGAGAAATAAGAAAGCAGGGAAGGCAAAGGGGGCAAACATAATTCCTGACTCCTATCTTCTACCTCCTAAATTTCTCTAAATATGCAGTTTTAATGCCTAATTTAGATTAATATTAATTAATATTGATGTATTCTCTTTATTTACTGGCAAAATATCGCCTTTTGAAAGAATTACACCTTCTACACTTCAGGCTTAATCCTTACTTTACATAGCTATACAAAAAACGGTTTAGTTAATCACTGATTTTTTCATATTTCTTATCTGTATACAGGTTTACTGCTTGTTAAACTGTAGAACGCAATCAGCTTAGGGAAATACTGGAAAAAAGACTGAACTGAGTAAGCGAAAGCTAGCCTTCTAACAAAATTCTTATTGGATAGAGATAGCAAATTAAAAATTAGATTAAGTATGATGAACGAGGAAGTATAACAATTGGATGGAGCCTTCATCGTTATCAGTTACGGCTAATAGATATTTATCAATTTTTTTTGCTACTGTACCCAGGCAAAATACTACAAAATAACATCTAAGTAGTGTAGTAAACCTAATAGGTTAAGAAAATCTGTATACTCTACTTTTGATGCTCCCAAACAACAGAGGAGGATCTGATGGGAATAGACTTACAATCGCCAGAAATTAATGTCACTAGCTTAAAAGAAGCTCCTATTCATCTTTTTAAGCAAATTCAGCCATATGGGGTGCTTTTAGTCTTAGAAGAGCCTGAACTAAAAATATTACAAATTAGTAATAATACATGGAATGTTTTTGGCATCAATCCCGAAAATATTTTGCAAAAAACATTAGACGACTTACTCGATCCTTTCCAAGTTGAAAATATTAAAGCAGGATTATTTGCAGGAAATCTTGAATTCATCAATCCTACAAAAATTTGGGTGAGAAAAAAAGGTGATGACTACGCAGTATTTGATGCAGTTTTTCACCGAAATTCCGAAGGAATTTTGATTCTAGAGTTAGAACCAGCTTTTTCCAGAGAAAATATCCCATTTTTAAGCTTTTATCATCTAGCTAAAGCTTCCATTAACCAGCTAGAAAAAACATCAAATCTGCGTGATTTTTGTCAGATAATTGTTCAGGAAGTCCGAAAAGTCACGGGTTTCGATCGGGTAATGCTATATAAATTTGATGATGACGGGCATGGTTCTGTTGTCGCTGAAGAAAAACTAGAAAGTATGGAACCTTATCTAGGACTGCACTACCCTGAATCAGATATTCCCAAACCAGCAAGAAAATTATTTGCTTCCAACTTGATTAGATTAATCCCGGATTCTTATGCTGAACCCGTACAAATAGTACCTGCCATTAATCCGGTTAGCGATCGCCCGGTTGATTTAACTAACTCAATTCTCAGAAGTGCCGCTTCTTGTCACATGGAATATCTACACAATATGGGTGTAGGTGCTTCGTTGACTATCTCTTTGATTAAAGACCAAAAACTCTGGGGACTAATTGCTTGTCATCATCAGGAACCTAAACATGTTTCCTACGAATTGCGGAAAGCGTGCGAATTTTTGGGACGAGTGATATTTGCGGAAATCTCCGCCAGAGAAGAAACAGAAGATTACGACTATCGCATGAGTTTGACGCATATTCAATCACTTTTGATTGAATACATGTCCCAAGAAGAAAACTTTATTGATGGTTTAGTTAAACACCAGCCGAATCTCCTCAATTTAACTAGCGCTCAAGGAGCCGCTGTCTGTTTTGGCGACCATTGCACGGTAATTGGCGAGACTCCCAAAGAAGAAGACTTGAATTTTTTAGTCCAATGGCTGAAGAATAACGTCGATGAAGAAGTTTTCTACACAGATTCTCTGCCACAAATTTATCCAGATGCAGAAAGGTTTAAAAACGTTGCCAGCGGTTTATTAGCTATTCCCATTTCTCGGCGGAATTTTGTTTTGTGGTTTCGACCGGAAGTAATTCAAACTGTAAATTGGGGTGGCGATCCTAACAATGCGTTTGAAGTCAGCCAGTCCGAGGGTAATGTACGGCTGTGTCCGCGTAAATCATTTGAACTGTGGAAAGAAACCGTTCGCCTCACATCTTTACCGTGGCGATCTGTGGAAGTAAAAGCAGCGCTAGAATTGCGGAAAGCGATTGTTAATATCGTTCTGCGACAAGCTGATGAACTGGCCCAGTTAGCTCAAGATTTAGAACGTTCCAACGCCGAACTGAAAAAGTTTGCTTATGTTGCTTCCCATGACTTGCAAGAACCGCTTAATCAAGTAGCGAATTACGTGCAACTGCTGGAGATGCGCTATCACGCAGAACTGGATGAAGATGCCAAAGAGTTTATCACTTACGCTGTAGAAGGAGTCAGCCTGATGCAGACGCTGATTGATGACGTGCTGGTATACTCCAAGGTAGATACGCAAGCGATCGCCTTTCAACTAACTGAGGTAGAAACAGCTTTAGACCGTGCCCTCAGCAATTTGCGACAACGCATTTTGGAAACTGGAGGTACTATCACACACGACTCCTTGCCAACTGTCATGGCTGGTAGCACGCAACTAATGCAGCTATTTCAGAACCTGATTGCCAACGCTATCAAGTTCCGCAGCGACCAAGCACCACAAATTCATGTGGGAGCAGAAAGGCTAGAGGATGAGTGGTTGTTCTCGGTGCGGGATAATGGTATTGGCATTGACCCACAGTTTAGCGATCGCATTTTCGTCATCTTTCAACGCTTGCACACGCGAGATGAATATCCAGGCACAGGTATGGGTCTGGCTATCTGTAAGAAAATCATTGAGTGCCATCGGGGGCGGATTTGGGTAGAGTCACAACTAGGAGAGGGCGCAACCTTCTACTTTACGATCCCAGTGGGAGGACGTGAGCGTGAGCGTAGAAACGGAAGAAAAACACAAAACAATCTTTTTGGTCGAGGACAATAAAGCCGATATTCGCCTGATCCAAGAAGCATTGAAAAATAGTGTAGTGCCGCACGAGGTAGTGACGGTTAGGGATGGCGTGGACGCTATGGCTTTTTTACGTCAAGAGGGCGAGTATGCTGATGCACCCCGCCCTGACCTGATCCTGCTCGATTTGAACTTGCCTAGAAAGGACGGTCGAGAGGTACTGGCAGAAATTAAAGCCGACCCTTTACTGAAACGTATTCCAGTAGTAGTACTGACAACCTCCAGAAATGAGGATGACATATTTTACAGCTATGACCTGCATGTGAACTGCTACATCACTAAATCTCGCAACCTCAGCCAGCTTTTCCAAATCGTCAAAGGAATTGAAGATTTCTGGCTGTCTATCGTCACCCTGCCATCGCAATAAGAGGATAGGGGGATAAGGAGCGGAGGAGATAGGGGGAAATCAGAGGATGGGGGAATAGGGAGCAGAGGAAATAGGGAGACACAGAGTGATATAAATGCAAACTCTTTCCTCTCTGCTCCTCCGCCCCTCTGCCCCTCCGCCCCTCCGCCCCTCCGCCCCTCTGCTCCTCTGCCTCCTCACTCAGCACTCAAATTATGGTTGCAAGCTCAGTAAAAATCTTGTTAATTGAGGATAACTCAGCAGAAGCTAGGCTGTTGCAAGAGTTGCTGAAGCAAGCACAGTCTAAGGAGTTTAGTCTGGTTCATGTGAAGCGATTGCAGGCAGCCCTGCAAGAACTTAATCAAGACACTTATGATGTAATTCTGTTGGATCTCACTCTACCTGACAGCCAAGGGTTATCATCTTTGCCACGTTTGATTAATCATGCTCCCAGCCTCCCGATAGTTGTACTCACCAATACCAATGACGAAGAACTGGCAATTGAGGCAGTACGACAGGGGGCGCAAGATTATTTACTCAAGCGACAGGTAAATGTAGATGTGTTGGTTCGCTCTGTGAATTATGCGATCGAACGCAAGCAGGTTTTGGAAACATTACGCACAGTTAATGAGACATTACAAATCAGAGTAGAGGAACGAACTGCTGAACTGGTGAAAGCAAAAGAACTTAACCAGTTCAAATCTGAATTTGTCTCAATGCTCTCACATGATATCCGTAATCCCCTCAATACTATTCTCTTAGCTGCTGGATTGTTGCAAAACAATGATGAACAATTGTCCAAAGAGAAAAAACATAATCATTTACAGATGATTCGCTCAGCAATCAAAAACGTGGCACAACTGTTAGATGAGGTGTCATTAATAGGTAAAGCTGATTCAGGTAAACTTCAGTTTCAACTCAGTCCTCTGGATTTAGAAGCATTCTGCCGTCAACTGGTTGAAGAAGCTCAACTGACGCTAAAAGACAAGCATCTAACGCTGATATTCACCAGTTTTGGGGAATTAGGCGAAGCCGTATGGGATGAAAGCCTACTACGCCACATATTGGGTAATTTACTTGGCAATGCTATTAAATATTCGCTACCAAACGGTAAAGTAATATTTGAACTAGTTGGACAGGAAAACACAGTAATTTTCCGGATTCAAGATTGGGGAATAGGTATTCCCGAAAACGACCAAAAGCAACTGTTTCAGCCTTTTCATCGTGCAGAGAATGTTGGTAAAATTCCTGGCACAGGCTTGGGACTAGCAATTGCTAAAAAGTGTGTCGATGCATATGGTGGTGAGATCGCAGTCAATAGTGAAGTTGGAGTTGGTACGACCTTTAGCGTCACCCTCCCTTTAATCAAAATTTAAGTACAGACGCGATTAATGAGCCAACGCGTTGCGGTGAATCAGCGCTGCGGGAGGGTTTCCCTCCGCAGGCGACTGTGAACCCGAAGGGGGGTTCCCACGCCACTTGTTCCACTTGGGGAAACCCCAAGACCACAGTGGCTCCCTGTTGTAGCGACTGGTGTCGCGTCTGTACAAGGGAGTGCTGAGTATAACCTCACAACTGAAATCAGGAAAATTTAATACAGTCATCATTCATCCTTAAAATTTTTCTCTGATTACAAAAAATTAGGTTACAAAAATACTTAATCAGATTTACGGAAATTTCATTTTTCTGCCTGTATTTACAGTCCGATGCAGTTCACTCCAGCGCGATGAATACCGCGTTGGGAGTGGAAATTTTATGCATACAGCTTGCAAAAGAGAACTCATAAATCTTTCATAAGTCCTAATGCAATTTGCTTATGTCGTACTACCAACTGAAAATTGATATTAAAGACTCAACTACAACTGGTGGTAAGTACTTAACACCATTTCAACGCAAAATTCTGCAAAAAAGTTTGGAAAAAAATTTACCCGATTCCTACCGCCAGCGTATTGAAATCATGTTGCTGGCAGATGAGGGCAAATCTCAAACCAAAATTTGTCAAACTTTGGGATGTTGTGCAGCAACGGCAAGACATTGGATACACATAGCCCGTACTGGCATGGCTCACCAATGGCAAGATTGTCCGATTGGTCGTCCTAAAGCAGTAAATGAGGAATATTTAGAGCGGTTGAGAGAACTTATTACCAATAGTCCCCGCGATTATGGTTATGCTTTTCGGCGGTGGACAGCAACCTGGCTTCAGAAACATTTAGCAAAGGAATTTGGAGTTGAGGTGAGCGATCGCCACATCAAGCGACTGCTCAAACAGATGGGCTTATCTACACGACCACAACCCAGCAATGCCATAGAAAACAGCATCGAACAGGCTAAGGATGCGAAAATTTTGATTGCTGACCTCACAGCTACTATTGCTACTATTTCAGATAATTCTGATAATTCCGAATTCTTGCCCCTAAATTTAGCAAAATAATGATTCTCTGATTTTTCTGTTTCAAAAGTTGCAGCAGGTTAGCGAATTGAGGGGCAAAATCATGTTACAAACCATTACTATTAGCAACAAAGATATTCTTCATCACGTCCAGATAAACTGCCAAATTCCTGAAATTATTGAGCAGATTGTGACTCGTAATATCATTATATCTGCTATTGAAGAAGCTGGCATAAAAGTAGAAATAAAGGAACTTCAGAAAGCAGCCGATCGAATACGGTTAGCTAACAAACTTCAAAGTGCTGAAGACACCTGGAAATGGTTAGAAAAGTATTGTCTATCTTTAGCAAATTTTGAAGAAATTGTCAGCAACAGTTTAATATCTGGAAAGTTAGCTGCTCATCTGTTTGCAGATAAAGTTGAATCCTACTTCACAGAACACCAACCAGATTATACGAGTGCAGTAATTTATGAAGTTGTTCTGGACGATCGAGATTTGGCGTTAAAACTTTTCTACGCGATTCAGAAAGGGGAAATGAGTTTTTATGATATCGCTCATAAATATATTCAAGATACAGAGTTACGCCGCACTGGCGGATATCGAGGTATAGTTTGCCGACAGGATTTACGACCAGAGGTTTCTGCGGCTGTTTTTACGGCTAAGCCACCACAGGTTTTGAAACCAGTTATTACCTGTCAAGGGGTACATTTGATTTTGGTTGAGGAAATTTCTCAACCTGAGTTAGATCGGAAGCTGCGTTCTGAAATTATGGCTCATTTGTTTAGTGAATGGATTAAACAACAATGCCAGCAAGTTGAAATCGTTAAAAAAATCGATCTAGATAGCAATACTTTGTAAAATAATTGCAGCCTTAGTGCTAGCTGAACATCCTGCGATCGCCTCAATTCACAACTTGTTGTTTAATAAACAAGGCGCGATAAACAGGTTCACCCTTTTTTTGAGTAGTAATTTCCCGTTCTGTGGGAACTGGTAATGGATTTTCCATCAGCCATTCTTCTGTACCAAGTTTCTCAAAAGCTGGGTGAGCAGCAAAGCGATCGCGCATTTCCACTGCTACAAATTTCATATCTGATTGTAAAAACACCACCCCTCCAACTGCCAGATAATTAGCTAATTCTTCTACTAATTCTGGTTGCACTACACGGCGTTTAGCGTGGCGGGTTTTAAACCAAGGATCGGGGAATTGAATGGTAACGTGCTGTAAAGCCCCACTAGGAAGGGAAGATAACAGCGAGCGCAATGAGTTGTTCGCATTGCAAAATAAGTAGTGCAGATTTGTTAAACCCAACTCAGAACGTAACTTATTCGCCTCTACAACCAGCGGTTCCCGAATCTCTAAACCCAAAAAATTCCAGTTAGGTTCTATCTGAGCCATATTCAACAAAAACTGTCCCCTAGCGCAGCCTATATCTAGATGTAGCTGTTGATTTGGCTGTACATAAACTTTTTTCCAATCAAGGGGACTCGCTGGTGTTTGATACTTTTGAGCAAGTGGATTAACGTGTTGGCGGACTCTGACAGCAGCCAAAGTTGATACTCCTTTAACTGACAAAATAAAATGGCAGGTTGAGATAAATAGCAAAGGCTAACATCAATGTGAAACTGAATTATATAACAATTTTATATTTGCTTGAAACTGAATTCTTAGTTTAAATATAAAATTAACTGAAATTTGTTAGTTATTAAGCCAATATAGAAAAGTGTTTTAAAATAATTATTAATAACATTAATTTTAGCTTTGATTATAAAATTTAAAATATACTATCCTAGTTTTTGCATATCAATGGTTGCAAATTTTGGTCAAGTGTCACTGTGTGATGCGATCGGTAGACGCGAAATGTATATAAATGTTAAGTTTACGCGCTCCTACGCAGCTTGACAAAGCAAGGTTATACTTTGTGGAAAAGAGCTTTTTTAACCCCTATTTTTAAAATTCTCCAACAAATCAATGTCCCTAAATTTTCGCTTTGCCGTAGTCAGCGATTTACATATCGCGCTTCCCCACACAATCTGGGATCATCCGAGTCGTTTTCATTTGGTGGAAGTTAGTATCCCAGCCTTTGAAAGTGCAATCGAACATTTAGCACAACTCGATTTAGATTTTCTCTTACTTCCAGGAGATTTAACCCAACATGGTGAACCAGAAAACCATATCTGGGTGCAAAAACGTTTAGCAAAGCTACCTTTTCCAGTTTATGTTGTTCCTGGTAATCATGATGTTCCTGTGCTGATGGCAGATAAGCAATCAATTGCTTTTGCTGATTTCCCAAACTATTACCGCCAGTTTGGCTATGACGATCCCAAGCAGCTTTACTATACTCAACAGTTGCTACCTGGAGTTAGATTGATAGGTCTGAATTCTAACTTTTTTAACGAGCAGGGTCAGCAGGTAGGGCGTTTAGATAGCAGACAGCTAAGGTGGTTAGAAGAAGTTTTAGCAGCAGCATCTGATGAATTAGTACTAGTAATGGTGCATCACAATGTTGTTGAGCATATACCCCAGCAATCGCGTCATCCCATTGGCAATCGCTATATGTTGGAAAATGCGCCCCAACTTTTGCAGATGCTACAGCGCTATGGAGTAAAACTAGTATTTACAGGGCATTTGCACGTTCAAGATGTTGCCTGTTCGCAAGGAGTATACGATATCACCACTGGTTCTTTAGTCAGTTATCCTCATCCCTATCGCGTTTTAGAGTTTCAGCGGGATAACTACGGCAGGGAATGGTTGCAAATCTTATCTCATCGCGTGGAATCGGTACCAGATTTCCCTAATTTACAAGAGTTATCAAGGCAGTGGATGGGCGATCGCTCTTTCCCCTTTTTAGTCAAGCTACTAACTCAGCATCCATTAAACTTACCATTGGCACAGGCAGAAGAACTAGCCCCTAGTTTGCGCGATTTTTGGGCAACCATTGCCGATGGAGATGCGCTATTAGACTATCCCCACTTTCCCCAAAAAGTGCGGCGTTATATTCAGACTTATGGAGCGATCGCAACTGGTGGAACTCCCACCTTGATTGATAACAATAGCACCCTGCTGCTAACAATGAGTCAGGAGTCAGAATTCAGGAGTCAGAAGGTAATTCATAACTCCTAACTCAGCATTCAGCACTCATTTGGCGGCAAATGCCAAATACTGATGTGTAACCGTGAATGAATGTATTACCACCGACAGGGCCAATTTCTCCTCCACAGAAAAAACCACCGATGGGGATATCTTGGATGTAGCGCCTAAATAGCTCAGAATCAAAATTGGGTTTTCCGTAAAGTCCCTCACCACGACCCACACAGGAAAACATTAAGGCTGCAACGGCAGAGGATTCAGATAATTGTTGATTTTGATACTGCTCTAGGAGTAATTCTAGGTCTTCTGCGGATGCTTGGGCATCGCGCAGGTGGAATTGCAGGCGTTGACCGGGACGGACAAGATCGCCAATGGCGATCGCTCCCCCTGCGGGGTCTACTCCCAGGATACTGCGAATTAAAAAATCTCCCTGCTGCAAAGACAGCTTGAATTCATCCATGGCCATTCCCACAAACAGAGAATGCTGTGCTAGCATCCGCTCTTTTTCAGTGAGGCTGGCAATCAAATCTCGCAATACCACCAACGGTACTTGCTCATCGAGTTCTAGGATGATATTACGTTCGGCTTTAGTGACTTGCATTGGCTCGCCAATTGGTCGGCATCCTTGCGCCACAATTGTCTCTAGCACAATATTGCCACTTAAAGCCAAGCCAACCGTTCCTTCGCGATACAAGCGATCGTTACAAAATAGAGCAGTACGCCCACCCAAACCCCCAGCACTGGCCTGACCGCCCACGATCGCCGATCCAGGATAAGCAAAATCTAGCCCTTGCAATAGATTGTTGATTCCCGAAGAGAAGGCACTAGACAGCAAAATGAACTGGGGTGCTGGTGATGGCGATACACCAATCAGATCGATCCAAGTATCTGGCGAACTATCCAAGTCCGGTAATCCTTCGCCAAGAACATGAAAAGTTTGTAGGTTTACTCCTGGTAGGTGCGCCAAAGTTAGGCTAAGGGCTGCTTCTGCTTCTAATTCTTGGGTGTGTCCTTTAGCTGTAGTACCAATCACACCGCCACCACTACACCCTATAATTACCGACACAGAAAGCTTTTCAGCCAGCAAGGGTAAAAGCCGGGAATACTCACTTGCAAAAGCAGACGAAATGAATACCAGTCCTAGATCCGGAGGTGCTGTTAACGATGAGACAGCCCTTTCTACCACATCTGCTATTGCTGCTTCCAAAGAAGGGCGGGTTGACAGGGCATTTGCCCACTGCATTTGGTCTGCCATGAGTTTTAGGCTTCTTTCTTTTTTGGGCTAGTAGTTTTCGATTTTTTATCCTGGGAAGAATCGCATCTTCACAGTAGATTTATGCCAGCCTTTTCTATCTTCCCTCAGTGCCTGCTCTATCTCAGGCAGTTAGGATTGCCATTTTCTACTACATGCACTAAATATAATGTATTGTTACGCCTTTGCAGTACTGACCTATAAAATCTTAAAAGATCCACAGGAATACAGGATAGATGCAGTTACTTGCTGTAATAGTTATCGATCGTTAGGTCACAACATCAATTGAAACAGCTAATTAGGTAGAATGATCATTGATAGAACAAAAAACAGCCATTTTTGAACCTTTTCTATACTGGTATTAACACCACACAACGAGACTAAAGGTATGAGCGACATCCAAGAACAAATTCAAGCAGAAGTTGAACAAGCTCGCGCTGTCTGTGATATATCAGGTAGCAACTCCGCTGAGTGTGCCGCCGCTTGGGATGCAGTTGAAGAACTGCAAGCTGAAGCCTCCCACCAGCGCCAAAGTAAGCCAAAAAATTCTCTGGAAAAGTACTGTGATGAGAACCCCGAAGCAGTTGAGTGCAAGGTTTTCGATGAGTAAGAATTGATTTGAGCAATTTTCTTTTTGTCTGAACAAGCAAGCAACCAGAATCCGATCGCTAAATATCTTGTACCTTTACCAAACTCCCGTATCAAACCTCAATCCATCCTCTTTTTTTATTTTTTCTCCTACCGACAGGAGTTAAGTAACAAAGTTATGGTTGAGACGAGTTTAGGAGTTCTTCTTTGACGTTTATTTTTTTCAAAAAGAACTCTTAGCTCTAAAAAACTTGAGGTTTGTCTATGCGTACTAGCTCATACCTTCGGGTAGATTCCGCAACTCTCCCGGAGGCTGCTTTAGGTTTGTACAAAATGTTTAAGTAGAGGATCTGTAAGTTGCTTGTTTTTTTGTCAACTAGAGATGGTCAACTCCAAGATGAAGTGTTAAATATAGGTGGGACTGGGGAGCCAGTTGTGTGCGGTGAGGCAGTCCGGTCTTGGGGTCTCCCCAAGTAGAGGAACCGCCGTTAGCGCAGCGAAGCGCGAGTCCTCTCCCAAGGGGAGCCACTGCGGTCTTGGGGTTTCCCCAAGTTAAGCAAGTGGCGTGAGACGCTAAGAGCGAACGAGCGTCACCCAGAGGGAGGTTCCCTGCGTTGAGCGAACTGGCGTGACTGGGGAAGAATCCTTTTAATCTCTACTTCCTACAATCTCTAATTCTCGATCCCCGATCCCTTTGTATTATTTATCATCTGACAAACACTATGGAAGTTTGGTTTCGTCCTTACGTTTGGACTGATTATTGGCTTGCAGTATTATTCACGGTGGTGATTCCTTTAATTCTGCTAATTTGGGCGTTTGTGCAAAAAGCAGAAGGCATACAACGGCTGTTAATGATTTACTGGCGAGTAGCTAGTCTCCTACTCATCACAATCTACTTGATGATTGCTAGATATCCAATTAGCTTTATCTCTGGGTTAATGGCACTTGTCTTGATTCCTATTTCTCTATGGTTTTGGGTAGATCTCAACGATGAAATCGAGTATCAGCCAAGTGGTTCTTTAAAATTGATTTTTAATTCTTGGCGCTGGGCTGCGACAGTTTACTGTATTTTAAGCGCGATCGCTTTTGTACCTTTTTTAGGTTGTGCTTTGTCAGAAATTGCCATCAAAACCCCCTATTGTACGGTCTGGTTTGAGGCCCCCTTGTTATTTAAAGAAATGTTCCATCTCAAAGACTTGGGCTTTATTAGCATATTTGCTTTAACGATTTATGTGCTTTACTTAAGCTACTTTGTTTTAGTTAAGCTGGGTAAGCAAGGACGTTCAGCTACACCCCAGTAACCAAGTTAATGACTAACTCCATTGGCAAACGGCTGGAACAATACACCACCAAACGCCCACAAGAAGTTTTACTTGTAACGGTGGAAATAGCCGACGAACAAGATAAAATTGCTATTTTTAAAGGCTTTTCTAGTTCTTTAATGCGTCCAACTGCATTTGATCCCGATGTGCCAGTTATACCAGATGGGGCAACAATTATCAGTATTGACCGCATAGGAAGTCCATACAATCCTGAAGCACCTCGTTATATTCAAAGAGAACTCTCTTGGGAACAGATGCAAGCTTTGCTATCAGAAGTGGGAGTTTAACTAAATTTTGTTGCAAGTTACATGACCATCAGTCAGAGAGATATCAAGCTTCTTTGGGGTAGAGCTGCGAGCAGATGTGCTTTTCCAAGTTGCAGACTTCAATTAACTCAGGACAGGGAAACCACTTCAAGTAGTATTCTAATTGGTGAGCAGGCACATATTGTTGCGAAAGAATTAAATGGGCCTCGCGGTAATAGCCTTCTTACACCGGATGAAAGAGACTCTTTTGAATTAACCAAATGTCCCGTTCTGGATATACACTGCCGGTATTTGCCTGTGCTTCAGCTGTTGCAGCTTTACATTGGTTGCGCGATCGCCAACCTTTAAAAGTTGTGTCAGTGGATCTGATTGAACCAGCACAAATAGTAAAAATACCAATCGAACAGGTAGCGGGACTATCTGAAAATATGGCTTTGGCAATTACCCACAGTGACCCAGGTGATAATCTCGACCTGACTAGGAATACACCAATTTGGGCAATGGTGGAATGGCGAGAAGAGGGTGAAGAGGCTGTAATTATTCAAGGAGGGGAAGGAATTGGCAGACAACTTAATGCTGATGACAAGCCTGCTATTTATGCTTATGCTCAAAGGCTCCTAAAAGAAAACTTGCATCGGATGCTAGCACTAGGAGAAAAAATTACTGTAACAATTATCCTACCGGAAGGGCGATCGCTTGCTGTTCGCACCTCTAATGCTGCATTTGGTGTTGTTGAAGGACTTTCTCTTCTGGGGACAACGGGCATTTCTCAACCTTTAAGTACACCCGATCAGCTTGACGCTTTTCGCAGCGAATTGCAGCAGAAAGCTAGCCGTTTTGAGAGTTTGGTATTCTGTATTGGCGAGAACGGCTTAGATTTAGCGCCAAAACTCGGTATTAATCCCGATAGACTAGTAAAAACTGCTAACTGGCTGGGGCCAATGTTAGTGGAAGCGGATGTTTTAGGTGTTAAAGAAATCTTATTGTTTGGCTATCATGGCAAGCTGTTGAAACTGGCTGGAGGAATTTTTCACACTCATCACCACCTTGCTGATGGTCGGCGAGAAATTCTAGCAGCGCACTGTGCTTTAGCCGATTTAAAGTTAGCAGATATACAAGTAGTGTTTAACAGTGCTACCGCTGAAGCGGCACTAAAATACCTACGATCGCTCGACGCTTCAGCGGGTAGTAATTGGGTTGAACGAGTTTATAGCGCGATCGCTCAGGCTATTGATACTCGTTCCCAAGAATACATTCAAAGCCACAGTAGTAGGGGTGCAGCAGCAACAGTTTGTGGCTCGATTCTCTTTGACCGCGATCGCAAAATTATTGTGAAGAGCAAAACTGGCTGCATCTTAATGGGAAAATTATGTTAATTTATTATAAATAATCATAAATAATCCAAATAAATATCTTTTCAGTAGCCACTCTAAGATAAGTTATTCTTTCTAATACCATGCCATATGCTTGATCTTAGCAAACGCATTCTACCTGGCGTTTGTCGGGGATTTATCTACCATTTACCAGCCTGACCAGGCAGAGAAGTGGTATTTAGTTAGACCACAGAGCGAGTATCTACCTTACATTTACACCCCCCATCATGAATACAGCGGTGACTCTACTAACCGAACAAGCGCCTCAAACTGTTGAACCTTTGGGGCGACTGGATCGGCAAATGATTGTGATTCTGGACTTTGGTTCTCAGTATTCCGAATTAATTGCCCGCCGCATCCGGGAGACTCAAGTATACTCCGAAGTTCTTTCTTATCGCACTACATCTGAACAATTGCGGCAGCTAAATCCCAAGGGGATCATTCTCTCTGGTGGGCCGAGTTCAGTTTATGGTGATAGCGCTCCCCATTGTGACCCAGAAATTTGGAATTTAGGAATTCCCATCTTGGGTGTCTGTTATGGTATGCAACTGATGGTCAGCCAACTCGGTGGAGAAGTAGCAAGAGCCGATCGCGGTGAGTACGGCAAGGCATCAATATATATAGATGACCCAACAGACTTGCTGACTAACGTCGAAGATGGCACCACGATGTGGATGAGTCATGGCGACTCAGTTACTCAAATGCCGCCAGGATTTGAATTATTGGCCCATACAGAAAATACTCCTTGTGCTGCCATTGCTGACCATGAAAGGAAACTTTACGGCGTGCAGTTCCATCCAGAAGTGGTGCATTCCATTGGCGGTTTAGCATTAATCCGCAACTTTGTTTACCATATTTGCGATTGCGAACCCACCTGGACAACAGCGGCTTTTGTAGAAGAATCCATTCGCGAAATTCGTGCCAGAGTTGGTGAAAAACGGGTGTTGTTGGCGCTATCAGGGGGAGTCGATTCTTCGACTTTGGCCTTCTTGCTGCACAAAGCCATCGGGGATCAGCTGACCTGTGTGTTTATCGACCAAGGCTTTATGCGAAAGTATGAGCCAGAACGGCTAGTGAAGTTATTCCAAGAGCAGTTTCATATTCCGGTAGAGTATGTGAATGCCCGCGATCGCTTCTTAGCTACAATTGCTGGTGTCACAGATCCCGAAGAAAAACGCCGTCGCATCGGACACGAATTTATTCGCGTATTTGAAGAAACATCTAAACGCCTCGGTCACTTTGACTATCTCGCTCAAGGTACTCTGTATCCAGATGTGATCGAATCTGCTGATACCAACGTTGACCCCCAAACTGGCGAACGGGTAGCGGTGAAAATCAAGAGCCATCATAACGTTGGTGGGTTGCCCAAAGACTTACGGTTTAAATTGGTGGAACCCTTGCGGAAACTTTTTAAAGATGAAGTCCGTAAAGTTGGACGTTCCATTGGTTTGCCAGAAGAAATTGTCCAACGTCAACCTTTCCCCGGCCCTGGTTTGGCAATTCGTATCTTGGGCGAAGTTACTGCTGAGAGGTTGAATATTCTGCGCGATGCCGATTTAATTGTCCGGCAAGAAATTAACCAACGCGGTTTGTATCACGATTTCTGGCAAGCCTTTGCTGTATTGCTACCAATTCGGAGTGTTGGTGTAATGGGCGACCAACGTACCTACGCTTTCCCCATCGTCTTGCGAATTGTCAAGAGCGAAGATGGGATGACTGCTGATTGGGCACGAGTACCTTACGATGTTCTAGAAGTAATTTCTAACCGAATTGTCAATGAGGTAAAAGGCGTTAACCGTGTGGTTTATGACATTACTTCCAAGCCGCCTGGAACCATCGAGTGGGAGTAGAGATGCGATTATACTCTGACGAGAAGCCGCTCTTACGAGCGTCTACGCGTCTGTACAGGAGTTATGAGTTGACTCAAAGCTCATAATTTCCTTCTCTGTCTCCTCTGGGGTTTAAATTTATCTACCTCATTCAGCAATGTGCAAAACCTGAGTACTGCTTTCAATAATTTTCCGCAACTGACAACTGAAAATTTAATTTTGCGGGAAACCACACTAGCTGATGCGCCAGCAGTTTTTCAAATTTTTGCAGATGATAAAGTAACTAAGTATCATGACTTAGAAACCGCCACTAGTTTAGAACAAATTCAGTTGCTAATTGAACGCCGTATGGAGCGGTTTAAAAATCAACAAGGTATTCGTTGGGGAATAGCTAGGAAAGAAGACAATGTAATTATTGGTTCCTGTGGCTATGGTATTAAAAACCGCTTTCAGGCAGAAATTGGCTACGAACTGGCTAGGGGATATTGGAGAAAAGGCTTGATGACAGAAGCCTTAAAAGCTATTATTAACTGGGGTTTTCATCAGTTAGATTTAAATCGAATTGAAGCATTTGTCATGCTAGAAAATACTGCCTCTATTAAGTTGTTAGAAAATTTGAAATTTGTAGAGGAAGGACTTTTAAGAGAGTATGGATTTTGGAAAGGACAATTCCACGATTTGAAGATATTTTCTCTATTAAAAAGAGACTATAGTAATCCTGTGTAAGTAAGAAACTGAGCCACCAAGAGTGCCAAGAAAAGATTGCTACAACGGTAACTTGATGATGAAAGTAGATCCTTGTCCTTCACCAGGGCTAGTAGCATGAATAGTACCACCATGAAGTTCCACTAGATGACGAGCGATCGCTAAACCTAGTCCTAAACCAGCTTGTTTGTGAATGCTACGTGCCTGACGATAGCGCTCAAAAACGTAGGGCAAAAACTCAGGGCTGATACCGATACCTGTGTCACTCACCTGTATCAGTGCTGAGTCAGAAGAATTTGGTTCGGGACAGATGCAAAGACGCACATCTACTCTTCCCTGTGATGGGGTGAATTTAATAGCATTCGATAGTAAATTACCTAGAACTTGTAACAAGCGGTTGATATCGCCCGCAATGGGTGGAATTGACTCATCAAGTACAGACTCCAAATGAATACCCTTAGCATTTGCGGATGGATAGGCAGTTTTAATCGCCATTCTCACAATATTAGCTAAATTTACTTGACTGACTTCCAGCTGTAACTTGCCTCGGAGAATGCGGGAGATATTTAGCAAGTCTTCTAGGAGTGATGCCTGAGATTTAGCATTGCGTTCTATGGTTTCCAAAGCAGTGGCGAAGGTGTCTGCATCTAGTTTCCGAGTCCGCAGTAGTCCTGACCAGCCGATAATGGCATTGAGTGGCGATCGCAGATCGTGAGATACCATGGCCACAAATTCATCTTTAGCTTGGTTAGCTGCCTCTGCTTCCGTACGGGCGGCTTGCTCAAGTTGCAAAAGTCGGTCGCGTTCGGCTTCTAATTGTTTGCGATCGTCAATATCTGTACTTGTGCCAAACCACTTAATAACATGTCCTTGCTCATCCTTCATGGGGACTGCTCGTGCTAGATGCCAGCGATAAGTGCCGTCACGACTTTTATAGCGGATTTCCTGTTCGTAAGGGTTCCCTGTCTGCAAAGCTTCTGTCCATGTCTGTATAAATACTTGGAATTCATCTGGATGTATGACTGGCTCTATGACTTTTCTCCAGTCAAAGTTCATCGCCTGCTCAACCGTTTGCCCGGTAAATTCAGACCATCGTTGATTAACATGCTCGTAGTTTCCATTAGCATCACAAATCCAAACAAGTTGGGGGATAGCATTTGATAAGTAGCGGTAGCGTTCCTCGCTTTGGCGCAGCGCTGCTTCAGCACGTTTGCGTTGGGTGAGATCGAGAACGAAGCAAACGCTATAGCCTTTCTCTTCTTGGCCTTCAATGCAAGCAATGCCCAAAAGAATTGGCACACGAGTACCATCTTTGCGACAATACTCTTTTTCAAAGGGAGTGCAAACTCCAGAGATTTGCAGTTCTTGAATTTTTTGTTGGTCGAGGTCTTGGTATTCTGGTGGTGTCATCCAGTCCCAGCGAATACTTCCTGCTTCTAGTTCCCGACGAGTATAACCAAACAAATCCAGAAAAGCATCGTTAGCTTCATAAATGCGACCATTGAAATCACCGAAATAAATGCCAACTATATTAGATTCCACAATGCGGCGGAACTTAGCTTCGCTTTGACGCAGTGCTACTTCAGCATGTTTGCGATCGCTAATATCTGTCGTACTGCCCACTGCTCGCACTGGTTGCCCACAAGCATCTCGCGTAATCACTCCTTGATCGAGTACATGCAGATATTGGTTATTTTTATGACGTACTCGATATTCAGCAGCATAGTGATTTTGATTGGCAGATATAGTCTGGAAGTATTTACCTAGGCAGTCTCTATCCTCAAAATGGATTTGCTCTTTCCACCATTCATGGGTTGCTTCTGCTTCTTCCTGGGAGTAGCCCAAAATTCGCGTTAGTCCTTCAGTTCTGTCAACCGTATTTTTTTGTATATCCCAGTCATAGATTAAACAATTGACCGCAGCCGCCGCCAGTTGGAAACGCTCGTTGCTTAAGCGTAGCTGCTCTTCTGTATGTTTGCGATCGGTGATATCAAAGCTTGTACCAACAATCTGGTGGGGCGAACCGTCGGAATTCCTAGTGAATACAGTATCCCGACTACAAAACCAGCGCCATTCACCATTGGCATGTCGCATTCGATACTCATTTTCTAGAATGTCGCCATCCCGAGCTGAGTTAATTTGTTGCTGGTACGCAAAGAATCGAGCCAAATCATCAGGATGCATTAATTGTGGCATGAACTCAATGCCCATATCCTGAATTTGTTGGGGTGTATAACCAAGCAGTTTGGTAACCTGATGATTGATATAAATGCTGCGCTGTTCAACTAAGTCGTAAACATACAAAATTCCCGGAGTTGTTTCCGCAATACGTTCGATGAATTGTCGGCTCTCCCGCAACCGTTCTTCGGCCTGCTTTTTTTCAGTCACATCTCGCCAAGAAGCAACAAAGCCATCTCCCATTTTGGTGATACGAATATCAATGGCTCTGCTTAACTGCTGGCTACCACAGGAAGTGCTAGTAAGTGATTCTTTCACCGAAGGCTGACCTGTTTCCACAACTTGGCAGCATTCATCAAACAAGCCATTTTTGCGAATATTAGGGAAAATTTGACACATTCCTTTGCTTCGCTGTTCTTCCTTACTCATCTGGCTAAATTCACAAGCAGCAGCATTCACATAATCAACGCGAAAATCTACGATTTTACTCGTTTCATTACGAATAGCTGAGTAAATGCCGAAACAGTCCAACATATTCTCAACTGAAGTGCGGAAACGCTCCTCACTTTGTTGCAGTTCCTGGCGTAGCCGTACATTTTGAATTGCTGAGTGGATAGTAGAGCGCAAACGTTCAGCAGTCGTCTGTCCTTTAACTAGATAATCTTGGACACCACTTTTCATCGCCTGTACAGCTAAGGCTTCATTGCCATACCCTGTCAACATGATTGCAGCAGGTATTGCTTGCTTTGCCAGAAGTTGTAATTCTGCCAGAAATTCCAGCCCATCCAAGTCTGGTAAGATAAAGTCTAATAAAATACAGTCAGGCTGAAATTGCTTACATAATTCTAACGCTCCTTCTCCTGATTCTTCTTCGAGAATAGTGTAATTGTGTTCTTGGTCTTGCAGCAAATAGCGACGATAAACCTCGCGGTCTTCAAGACAGTCGTCGATGATTAAAACAGTTAGCGGTTGTGCCATGACTAATTGCTAACAGCATCCGGGAGAATTACAAGATCCAACCAATAATTTATAAACCCTTGAATTGTTTGTACCAATCTTTTAATGTCGATTGGTTTCAAAATATAACTAGCAACACAATATCGGTAACATATTTCTATATCTTTAGGGTTAGAAGATGTAGTAAATACAACGACAGGAATAGTTTTGAAGTTCTCATCCTGTTTGATTTGCTCTAAGACTTCTCGCCCATCGGTTCCTGGTAAATTCAGGTCAAGCAAGATAATCGAGGGACGGGGAGCAGTTTCGGCATCGCCATAGGGCCCAGTGTGGTAGAGAAAATCAAGTGCTTCATCACCATCGGTACAGCGAAAGATAGGATTGACAACAGCTTGTCGGTATATGACTCGGCATAAAGCTTCAAAGTCTTCATCGCTGTCTTCAATTACTAGCAAAGTTTGGGTAGGATTACCAATCATGGGTTCAATCTACTCCCGGCAAGGTGAAATAGAAGGTACTACCTTGGCCATAAGTTGACTCCACCCAGATTTTACCTCTATGCCGTTCCACAATTTTTTTGGCGATGGTTAATCCCGCCCCAGTACCACCGCCATATTTACTCGGACTGTGCAGTCGTTTGAAGATCCGGAAAATTGCCTGAAAGTGTTTTTCTCGAATACCAATGCCGTTGTCTCGCACGTAGAATGTAATTGGTGCAGGTGGATTGTCAATATAGCCAATTTCAATCCATTTTTTGGCTTTGTCATTGTATTTAATGGCGTTGGCAATCAAATTATTAAAGACTTCGCCTACCTGGATGCGATCGCAATACACTGCTGGTAGCAATCTGGGAATACGAATTTCTACATCCATCTCCTCAATTCGCGCACTTAACAAATCTAAACTTTGACTTATGACACTATTGAGGTCAGTCTGCTGCATAGAGAGATCCACCCTTCCCAAGCGGGAAAAGTGCAGTAGCGAATCAATTAAATCCTCCATCCGCTGGGTAAGACGAATTAAGGTGAGCAATTTTGCTTTACCTTCTGCGTTGATAGTTTCGCCATAGTCTTCGATCAGGAAATTGGAATAATTATGAATACCGCGCAGTGGTTCTTTCAAATCATGAGAAGCAATATAGGCAAAAGCATCCAATTCATTATTGCTGCGTTCTAGTTCGATATTGATCTGTGCTAGTTCATCTGCCTTCCGCAGCACCACACCAATAATTGCACTTCTCAAGTCCAATGCCGCACTCACTTCACAGGATTTCCAGGGAAGAGACTTCAACAGCACCGTTTCTTTCCATAACTCAAAGGACTTGCGGGGTGATAAGCGGATACTGCCGTTTGCAATTACCTCTACAGGTTTATTCGGGTTACCTCCCCAATTTACAGTTCGTACTACCTCTGGGCGGAACCACAAAACATAGTTTTTCTGAGTTTTAGAGATAGAAATTGCTACCAAACCACTGGCAACATCTCGCAATTTTTCCGCCTCTGGGTAAAATTGTGCTAACGAATCAGTGTAGAAAATCTCCTCATGCTGGTTTTGAGTAATCCATTCCACTAAATTTTGAATATCTTGTTGTTCGGGAGTGTTACCAACAGTAAAATAGTTGCCATTAAAACAAACCACAGCTCCTTGAGCATTCACAAGATGCAGTAGATTTGGATTCTTGTTAATTAACCCATCAATAAAGTTATTTTCTAATGACATGTACTCCATTAATTTTGTATTGACAGATTTCAACTGGATTTTGTATTCAGTATCTTCAATATCCTCTCTAGCACTCATTTCTAAAGATGTCATTTGCGCCAAAAACTCACAATTGCTGCGAATTTCATAGGGAATATATTTAGGTGTTTGATGATGACAGGCAATTAGTCCCCACAGTTTTTGGTTTTTCATAATGGAAATTGACATTGATGCTGCTACGCCCATATTGTGCATATACTCAACGTGTAAAGGTGAGACGCTCCGCAACACCGACCTACTCAAATCTAAAGGCTGGTCATTTAAAGGGTTATTCGTTGGCACAATTGCTATTGGTTGATATTTAGTATCTGGTATTATCCTCAACCAGTTTTGGCTGTAGAGTTTTCTGGCTTGTTGGGGAATATCGGAAGCGGGGTAGTGTAGGCCTAAATAAGAAGTGAGATAGTCTGGCTTTTCTTCAGCAATAATTATACCGTTCCAATTTTCATCAAATCGATAAACCATCACCCGGTCAAAGCCCGAAATTTTTTTCACTTCTTTGGCAAGTATCTGACTGAGTTCTGTTACAGTCGATGCTACCTGTAACTTTAACATTGCCTGTTTCACTAGGTGATAAAATTGAAAAAACGCATTACTTTTTGCTGAGGACAGAGGTTCTAACTCTAAGAGCAAAATTTCATTAGAGCGATGAATAATTCCATCAAAGTGCAAAATTTTATCATTATTTTTGATATAAAAATCGAGGGGATTAACTATTGGTAAATCTTCTTGAGATAAACAATCTTTTAATAAATCGACTTGCTCTGATTCGAGCAAGTTGTTCAAATTTTGATTGATTAATTCTTCGGGATGCAGCCCAAATAAATTGAATGTGTTCTCGCTGACTTGCAGTATAGTTAAATCTACTTCTTTTAACGCTAAAAGGACTCCATGCGGCTGAATCAAGCCAGGAATATGAATTGGCTCTTTGTTGCAGTTACTGAGGTCAACGGGGAAGGGTATAGTAATATCGTTGCTATTCACGTTCGAGTTCCCGTATTACAGTCTTGAAAATGGGTGTAGGGGTGTAAGCAAAAGACATTTGTCTGCCCTGTTTGTGCGCGAACCACCCGTGGAAGCATAGCTTAAAAGTTCTGAGTGTTGAGTGAGGACGGGCGGAAGGTCTCGCACTCGTATTGAGTAAAAATACTAGTTCCCAGTCCCCCTTCGGGTGACGCTCGTTCGCTCTTAGCGTCTCACGCCACTTGCTTAACTTGGGGAAACCCCAAGACCGCAGTGGCTCCCCTTGGGAGAGGACTCGCTACCGCTGACGCTAACGCAGTCGCCTGCGGAGGGAAACCCTACCAAGAGCGCTGTCTCACCAGTCCCTTATTAGGAAACGAATCTTTTTTCCATTTTCCTATCTAAATGCTATGACTTAAAACCTTTGAACAGGGAAGTTTGCTATCTTTCTCCTTACTCCCCTCTTTTGATATCCACTACTTTTTTGGTTAATAGGCTACAGTCCAAGCATAACTATAGTACAGGTATAGTTAATAGCGTTTGTAATAATGACCCTGGACAGCCTGAACGAGTAATTCACAATTCCTTTAAAATTGCTAGATTGTTGCATAAATCTCTGTTTACAGCAATATGAATAAAGCTTTAAGTTTATTAAATTAAATTACATTATTATGCATCATATTACTTGCTAAATTTTTCTGTATAAGAAGTTACAGAAAACAAATTTTTTCAAAATTTCTAATGGGTAAGAACTACAAATACTAGCTATCGCTTTTGAATAAGTCGAATTGTTTAGCAATAACAATTGGCGCGATCGCAGTAAAATTGCCATTGAGATGGTCAGTGAGGAAAAAAGAAATAGTTCATTTAAGTTGTAATTATCTGTTTTCCAACAACAATGGAGATTTTATGGAACCTCCTCTTCCTCTAGCTGGCTTAAACATCCTCGTAGTTGACGATGATGATGATAGCCGCTTTTACATTACTACCGTATTGGAAGCAGATGGAGCCAACGTCACAGCAGTTGCATCGGCAGTGGCGGCGCTGGAAGTGCTAGCTGACTGGCAGCCAGATGTCTTTATCTGTGATATAGCCATGCCTGGTGAAGATGGCTATACCCTGATTCGTAAGATACGCGCACTGAAAGCAGATAGAGGTGGACAAGTCCCCGCAGTTGCTTTAACTGCCTATGCTGATAGTGAGGATCGTATCCGTGCCCTAGAAGCTGGCTTTCAAACTCATGTGCCTAAACCAGTAGACCCAGGAGAACTAGTGGAAATTGTAGCAAATGTAGTTGCTTCTTGTGGGAGTTAATAAGGCAGGAGCCAGAAGGAGAGACGCGATTAATCGCGTCTGTACAATAGTTATTATTCTCCTCTTGTCTCCTTTGTCTGTCCGTTCGCGTAGCGTCTCCGATAGGAGAAGTTCGCCCGGAGGGAGACCACGCCAGTTTGCACAACGGGGGGAACCCCCGCAAGCAACTGGCTCCTCCTTACGACTTCTCTCCTTGTCCCCTCTCATTTCCCCCAAGAACCACTTTCGCACTTCACCAAACGGTCAAGGGTGGCAGTATCTTTTTTATTGCCTGAAGTGCGGATTTGTTTTTCTCCAGCGATGTTAATTAGTTCCATCGCCAAGCGCCTGAGATAAGCTTGCTGTTCGTCTGTTTGAAATTTAGGGCTATTTAAATTCTTTAAATTTTGCAAAAAGGACTTTTGCCGATCTAACTCAAATCTATTGACTAAAGAATTAACTACATAGCGCTGTTCTGGACGAGCTGTCTGTAAAATTTTGCTAATAGGTTGACTAAGAAGTGCTTTTTCTTGTGTTCGAGTAAATTTGCGCTGCAACCAAGCTTCCGAAGTAGATAGCGGCAAATCGATAGATTCTTCATCTACCTTGGCGAAAGCATGGGCTTCAGCATAGGCTACCCGTCCATCTTTGTTGTAGTCGGCGGAAGTAACAGTCTTACCGATGCGATCGCGTCCACTCAACCCAGCAAAAAAGCTAGAACTATAATCTCGATAGTCTGCTTCATTTACCTCTGGTGTACAGCCTACTGAAGGTTGAGTCTTAATAGTGGCAAAGAAACCACAACGAGTCTGAAGCGCTACAGGACGTTTAGCATCGCCCCCTTCGTAGATAAAATTAGCAAAGGAACCAGAAAAACATTGAGCCATCATAGTGACAACAGATGTCTTGGGAGGCATTTTGTCTAGCATTTGGGTAAACTGCTTGACATTCAATTGTTCTTCATTCCACAAGTAGAAGGAATTATTATCTAAGTCTTGTTTATTTTTTCCTCCATGTCCTGTGAAGTATAAAAATGATTGAGGATTTGGCTGTTGTGCTAACTGTTGAAAATAACGCTGTAAGTTACTTAAGGTAGTAGCACCTTTGAGATTGGGAATTTCTGGTTGTTTAAATTCTTCTTGTCCTTGGGGATTGATATAGCGGACAGAAGCTTGTCCATCGTTACCGTTGGCAAAGAAAATGGAGGCAACTTGCTGTGCGTTGTACCCCAGAAATTGTAGGGTGCGCTGAAAGTAAAGTACATTTTTCTCTAAAGCGATTTCGTTGAAATAAGGCGCACCACCGCCACCCACAACTAAGAAATTCGGTGAAGACTGAGTACGTTGACAAGTATTAGAGTGTTGTAGAATGGCTTGATTTTTGGCAAAAGTGCCAGAGCTAGGAAGTAAAATTAGTAAGCTACAGGTAAAACTAACGAATAAACGCTGCATTGGCAAATTATGCTGCATTATTTGATTTTTACAGCACCTCTAATATTATTTATACTTTGTAGAAATAGACTGAACCTCGTCTATCTTGAGAACTATAATTTTTTACCAAGATACTGAGATTGCTTCCTTACGTCGCAATGACGCATCTGAATTATTGTCAACTCCAGGTTTCAGGACAAGGTTTATTTAGCTCCAGATTCAAAGCTAATTTGCTCAGACTTATAAGTTGATGGCTCAACGTGAATTGAAATCCTCACGGGATTGAAGCGTTCTGCTAGCCGTCTTTCTACCTCTTCGGTAATGCGGTGGGCTGTTTCTACATCTGGTGCATCTACTATTAAATGCATTTCAATAAAGACTTGGCGACCAAGAAGACCGCGTGAGGCGATGGCATGACAGTTAATTACTCCAGGTACAGAAGTTGCGATCGCATGTATTGCTTCCGGTGCGATCGCCATCTCATCCACAAGCCAAGGTAAATTATCTTTTAAAACTGACCAACCACTCCAAAATACCAATAAAGCCACAGGAAAAGCTAACACCATATCCAGCCATTGATAACCCAGCCACACTCCTATCAAGCCACCGATCACAGAAATTGTCACCCAAACATCACTCATGGTATGTTTGGCATCAGCTATTAAAATTGGGCTATGTACCCGCTGACCAACACTCCGTTCGTAAAACGCTACAAAAATATTTATACCCAATACAAGCAGTAATAACCACAATTCAGATAGTGATATTTTTACAGGTAGACCACCTTTGAGAATGCGCTCAATGGCTCCTTGGAGGATTTCAAAGCAGGCTATTCCTAAGAAAGCAGCAATTCCTAAAGCTCCCACGGCTTCAAACTTTTGGTGTCCGTAGGGATGTTCGCGATCGGGTTGTGGTGAAGAAAACTTACTCGCAACTAATCCTAAAACGTTGTTGGCACTATCTGTCACACTATGCAACGCATCAGCAAGCAAGCTTAAAGAACCTGTCCAGTAGCCTACAACTGCTTTCAAACCCATGACGAACAAGTTGAGCAGTAAGGTAATAATTAAAACCTTTCGCACTGCGGCGCGATTATCGTATGTCATAGAAAATTTTTAACTTATGTTCTATGACTTCTAATGTAAAACCTAGAACACAAGTAATACAATTTTGAATTTGAGATTTTGCGGAAATTCTTGCATCTATTAGATATTCTTCGCAAGAGTATACTTTGTTGAAACGAACTGGCGCGATCGCCTAATCCCTACAGGCATCGACGCGAATCCAATTAAAATTTGTTAAGTCGAGGGCGTAATCAAATAAGTTGTCTAAATACTCTTGTTCTTCACCAACCGTTACACATACTTTACCGCCAGCGATCTGGATTTTATTTGGTTCTTTGTAAAATGCTTTATGCCTACTTATCCATCCAGGTTTTTCGCCAGTAGTTTCAACTTTTTTTATTTTGAATGTGTCGCAATGTAATTGATAAACTGGTGTTTCACCAGAGATTCTTTCATTGTAATAACCTAAATTACCAATTATGTATATGTATTTTCCAACTAATGTTGCCGAATGGAAGTCAGTCGGAGGAAAAATCTCTCTAGGATAACCAAGAATTTGGAAATTACCATCACCTTGATAAACTACAACATCGTTATATATACAAAAATCCGGGTCATAGTAATCTTCGTGTTCGCCACCAATCTCAACAATTGTGCCATCTGGTAATTGTGTAATTGTTCTGCCAAAACGTTGATAGCACCATACTAGTTTATTCCTGTTATCATTATCGGCATCGCCAAACATAGATTTTGCGATGTAAGCAGAATCACCATTACAAACCATTGCTTTCCAAAAATCGATTTCCATGATTTCTGGATTTGTTTTCCCAAAACGCGGATGTTTTCCTACTGAATAGTCTTCTGCTGATACTTGGATGGCACTATGACTAACTCCTGTCAGTAACCGTCGCATCTCATCATTAATTTCATTTAAATCCTCGCCCGCCTCAACAAGCATTCGTAAGATTTCGATATTACTCGCCATAGTAATAACTTTCAGAACATCAAAAAAAAATTTTTGATCGCTTCTACCGAGTCGATCGCGATCGTCCAAGCACACAAAGGCACTATTCGCATTCAAAGTCTACCTGATACCAATTCGTAATTCGTAATTCGTAATTCGTAATTCGTAATTAAGAAAGTCCCATTTAGTCTAGGTTTCTGGGTTTGGATCTGTATCATTATTTTTGGGAAATGGTATGATTGGGTAGAACATTTACAATTCGGCTTCCTTTTTAGCGCTCTTTAATCACTCTCACTAGAGAATAAAGAGTGCTAATTGCTGTCCTCGGACAATATCTGCTGTCAAAATAAGCTCTAGCATTAAACTGCTAAAAACCTTTGAATCACATCCTGGCTAAGTTCGTTGGTTGAACCAGAGGCAACAATACCACCTTTTTGCATGGCGTAATAGTAATCGGCCTGACGGACAAAGTGTAAGTGTTGCTCTACCAATAAAACAGAAATGCCTGTGGTTTCAACGATGCGACGGACTGCGGCTTCAATTTCCAAGATAATTGAGGGTTGAATACCTTCAGTGGGTTCATCTAATACGAGTAATTGAGGTTGTCCCATTAAAGCACGAGCGATCGCCAATTGTTGCTGCTGTCCACCACTCAAATCTCCACCCATCCGCGAAAGCATTGTTTTTAACACAGGAAATAAGCTAAAAATTTCTTCTGAAATTTCTGCTTTTTTTACTGGTTTCTGCCTAGCTTCTAACCCCAGCAACAGATTTTCTCTGACTGTTAAACGGGGGATAATCTCTCGTCCTTGGGGAACATAACCAATTCCCATTTTTGCTCTTTGGTCTGGAGATTTAGAGTTAATTAATTCCCCAACTAAGTTAATTGTGCCGCTGCGGGGTTTGAGTAAACCCATAATTGTTTTGAGTAGGGTTGTTTTACCTACACCATTGCGTCCAATTAAGCAGATCATTTGCCCATTAGGTACGCTTAAATCTACATTGCGAAGAATGTGGCTTTCGCCGTAGTAAACGTTAAGGTTAGAGATTTTTAGCATAATAAAATTTAGTATGGCTCATTTTTTGGACTGCGTTTGCAACAATCTGACAATAGGCTCGCTATTTTGACCTAACAACCAACTACTCGCGAGCTTGCACCCCAACCGCTGTAAAAACTCATGAATTGATAAAACCACAAGAAGCGTAAGCTTTTGCCAAGTCAGCAGATGGAATATTTGTATAAAGCATCTATTTTAGATAAATAGCGATCGCAAGCATTATGTATTCAAATTCTGTGATAAGTTTTTTTGGTGGATGCGTTATCGCCACAAATCGGCGCACCCTTCGGGATTTTGCTACTGTAGCGACTACTCCCAAGTCTGTAGCGGCTTCTCTCGTGTTTCCTACCTTTTGCCTCTTGCCTTCGTACATGAGTAATTATATACCGAGATATTACTCATATGGCTATAGTTGATTCTTCTTTAACAGAAGTTGAAGAGATGGAAAAAGACTTGAAGCAGCTTTCTGAGAAAATGTTAATGGTGGTTGCTATCAAGTACGGCAAAGACAGCGCTGAATATGAAATGGCGGGTGGTATTCGCAATAGCGATCGCGTCTGACATTTGACATTTTGGATTGAAGAATCTAAGAGGTTGTTTGAAAAGTGATTAGCTGTGATTTTAGGCACTTGTTGATCCCCCCTAGCCCCCCTTAAAAAGGGCTACGGTGTACACACAAGTCGAAGTAAAGTAATAAGAGCAGGGGTTTTGAGGAGTAAAAGGCAGTGGAAAATCCAATCAGAATACACGCGCAAGCAGTTAAGGGGAAAGCATTTGGAGACGGGCGACTCTCTAAAAG
>NZ_JAVRBR020000104.1:0-77868 GCF_034531165.2 Dendronalium sp. ChiSLP03b
GGGGCATATCCATTGCGACTCAGAGATTCTAGTTTTTGCCTCTGTTCGGTATTCAGTAACACTTTATCTCTACGACCTTTCCCCATTAGCTTACCCCATTTTGTACCAACTTTATTGCACTATTTTAGCCTTGCCATGCCAGTAGGGTGCGTTAACGAAAGTAACGCACCATCTTTATCTCATCTGCGGTGCGTTACGCTTTGCGACAACACACTCTACTGGCATGGCAAGGCTAAAATGTTGCATTAAAAATCTCTGAAAAATTGAAGTTTAGACACATAATCGAATTTTTCTATTGCACTACTTTAGCCTTGACACGCCACTACAGAGTCTAAAGCGATCGCACTAAAATCCAATGTGCAACACTACAATCTGTTAAAGGTCAAAAGTAACTTTGTACTTCTTATCTGATGAAGGTACGTTGCGATTCACTAAATCTGAGACTGTGTTGGTGTTTTGAATTATTTCCCAACCTACAGGTGAAAAAGTCTTTTTATTAAATATATTGGGTGATAGTAAAGGATTAGTTAGCGCCTGAGAGAAGGCATCAATCCCAATTAAGCGTGCTACTAGGGCAGGGATAGTTGAATTTTCCCGCCCATCCTCAGCGTAGAGTCCCACAAAGAACTCAATATTATCAACATGGCCATATAATTCTTTAAGTTTCTCTTGAGCAAATTCATTGCCAGTAATTTGCTCAAACCTCGTCACTCTGGGGAAACCGCACAATTCCCGATAATCGTTGTAGCTTGCCAATTGCAGCTGCCGTCCCAGTCTGATTGAAGGTAATTCAGTTAACTCAACTAATATATCAGGCGTATTAAATAGACCAATTTTTGTACCTGGTTGGGAACAAGTTTCCTCCATCAATGCCCCTAAACCTTGGTCAATTAACATCTTATTGTTCCAGAGAGTTGTAGCAATATGAGTTTGTTTGCCGTTATAGTTAAAGGTTTCTGGAATTGCACTATGCCAGCGATAAACAAAGTCAAACTCAATCGCCATATAATTGGGACGATGCCAACTTTCCTTAGTAAAAGCTTCAGGATCGGCAAATAGCTTAAAGTGATAAGGCGTTATGTGATTAATGTACTCTTCCATAATGATTTTGAGAATAATCGCCATGAGAATATTTCTCGAAGTTTGGAAGAGGCGTTCATCATCCCAATCTGGATAATTACTTGCTAATACATCACAAAGACGATTATGTTCCCTAAGACATAGAGTATTGAGCATCACATAGCCAATTTGCACATTTGCTCGTTCTACTCCCATCGCAAACAGATATTGTTTTTTGTCTGCTGGCTGTCTTTTTTCATCATTGATGGGTTCATAAAGACCAACAAATTGAGGGTCAACTATACCCTGCGCTGGGTCAGCATAATAAAATAAAGGATATTCTTCTTCTACACCATCTTGGCGTTTGAGTTTTTGAGTTTTAAATTTACCTCCTTGAAAGCTTCTCAAAAGGTGTGTTTGTTTTCTGGTTAAACCATAAACATTACACAAATCTATTTCATGGTTTGAGGTATTTTTTAATTTATTGTTATGATCTAGACGGAGGAAACTATCAGTAAACCACTGTACCCAATAGGGAAACAGCATAGTTGATTTAGTAGAGTAAATCGTTTTATTATCTCTTTTACGGAATAAAACAGCTAGGTCTTCAACTTTGGGTAGATTCCTCTCAGAGTTTAATTTTGGATCGGGTGGTAAATGTCGTCCGGTATAAGTGCGATCGTTTAGTGATTCCCAGGAAGTATAACTATCAGTTTTCTTAGGAATTTTAGTATCAGGAATATACTCGTCTAGAGTCATCATACTGTAGGGATTAGGACGAGTAGGAATTTTGTAGATGAGACTATTGAGCAGAGCTTTGTTAACTTTACGTTTTAGAGATTCGTTGCTTTGGAGTAATTGCCAAAGCCCTTTAAAGTTTGTTAAAACAAATGTTTGAATTTTGTTGTTTAATCCGTCTTTGGATGTATCTCTTTTTCCAGCCATAATTTTCTTACCTTTCTTTTTTCAAATTTCTTATTCAATGCATCCTAAATTTCTCTGTTTCAATTGCCAAATTTATGCAAGTAATTGAATGCTCCGATCTAATTACTTGTATGTAAAAGACGAGGAAGCGAGTGTCTGAACGACACCCTAGGCAATCGCACCTTGCTCTGATAATACTCTAAGTAATGGCGGAATATAGCCTGTAGACAAGGAATGATCCGTGATGCTGTTTATCCCTTCCTCGCGCAGGTCTTTTACTATATCAATGAAGATTTCTTGCCACTTTTGCCACACACTTAACTTTTCAAAATCTAAAATTTCGCCATCTTGAGTTAAATATTTGATTTGTCCAACATGATAAAACAAGAAAAGCGGTGCCCAAGTCGGAATTTTGGTTACTACATCATTGTTATTAACAAATCGAAATGTCTTAGATTTGAGTCGAGAATTATATAACTTGGCAAACCTCAAATCCCCAACTCGTGGTTGTCCATAAGTATAAACCCCGCTAACTTCAAAGGGGAATTTGTCAAAGAAAATAGAGCTAGCTGCGGCTAATACTGCTACAGCACCGCCTAAACTGTGTCCTGTAAACCACAGTGATTTAGGGGAATTGCTCATTTCTTTTTGGATGATGGCTTTAATGCCTTTGGCTTCTATCCGTCCTTGGGGATCGTCATAGGGTTGCCAAATGTCATTTAAATATCTACAAAAACCGGTATGTAAGCAGACATGGTAATTGTCGCAGAAATCTTTGTTCTTTAGCCGATTGAAATTAATCTCCCAATCAGATAATTCTTCGCTTCCCCGAAAAGCAACGATCACTTTTTCTGCATCTGCTAGCAGAATTGCTTGGGCACCTTTGTTATTGAAGCAGTAAACGCGATCGCTAGCAAACCCCCAAGCCGATGCTTCTTGCTTGACTCGTTTTCGCCAGTCATCGTTGTTTTCATCTCTGCCTGCCAATTTTTCTACTTTTACTCTTCTGTAGCTGTCTACGCAGAGTTGAGCTAGTAGATAAGCATTGTGAGCATCATATGTTGATGCTTGGGAATTAAACGATGCAAAGGAAATAGGATTATTCATGACAAAATATTGAAACAGTTTCAATGTCAGTATCGATGGCGATAATTAAATCAACGTTGAAATTCTGTTGTGTTGCTATTTGCTCAGACGAGATTCAAGTAGCATGGAAAGCGTAAGGAACACGTTTAAGGGTAAATACTCAAATACTCAAGCCACAGGTTTACAAGAAGATTGTATGACGGCGATCGCACTTGCACCGACATCACTTAAAGCTTAAGCTTCATGTTTTATCGAAGGACTAGTATCGAAGACGATAACTAAGTCAACGGGGGGGTGTAGAGATTGCTTGTTTACTCATGTTTTCTTCCTTTTTTCTTTTAGTTAAAACTAAAAAATTTTATGACTGGAAGATGTTCATAAATTTCAATGTGAAGGAAAATCAATCCACACAGTAGGCAGGAATTCATTAGAGGATTTTTGGCAACCCCTTAGTTTAAGGCTTGATTAAAGCACCTTTATTTGAACTAAAACAACATAAATTTCATATTATATTTAACCCTCCTTGAAGACATTGACCCACACAAGATTTCTTTTGTCAAGTTATGAGCATAATATTTGCTATTTTATGCTAAAAATCTACTTTTCACGCATGTATATTTATTTTTTCAATACAAAAAAAAATAGAATTTTACTTAAAATAATGCCTAAATAAATTAAACCTACTTTTCTTACTTTTCTTACTTTTAAATTGTCAGCGATGTGTTGGTAATATTAAAAATAACTAATAAAAATTACAAAAAATTAAGCAATTAAACCTCGTCCATGTTGAAACCTGGCGATCGCACGATCCGTTTTGAATAACCTGAAAAACCTATTTTTGTAAACTTCTCCTGCTCTGCAATAAATTGCAGGCTGATAGCCGAAGTAGGTTACAAGGTAAGTTCCTCTTTGGCGAAACTACCAAGACCATTACAAGTGAAGCTTGTGAGGCTTGAGGACTCACTAAAAGCGTTAGGTCTCACGCCACTTGACAGCATACAACGGGGAGGCAGCCGCGTGGGCGGGTTTCCCTCAGTACGGCGCTGGCTTTGCAACGCACTGCCTCCTCCACTTGGGGTTTCCCCAAGACTCCGACTTCTTTACGAATTACGAATTAGTATCACTCTCTTCTCGCTCTCTGAACAATGGAGTACTGAGGTAGCGTTCGCCGAAGCTAGGCTGTACCATCACGATTAGGCGGCCTGCATTTTCTGGTCGCTGTGCTACTTGGAGAGCAGCATATAAAGCAGCTCCAGAGGAAATTCCCGATAGTAATCCTTCTTCTTTTGCTAAACGACGGCTGTAGGCGATCGCCTGCTCATCCGTCACCTGAATTACCTCATCTACCAGTTCTGCGCGGTAAATTGCAGGGATGAATCCCGGGCCAATACCCTGAATTTTGTGAGGCCCCGATTTGCCACCTACTAACACCGGACTATTGCTTGGTTCAACAGCGATCGCTTGAAAATTAGGCTTACGCTGTTTAATAACTTCCGCAACTCCTGCGATCGTCCCACCAGTACCTACCCCCGCCACCAGAATATCGACTTCACCGTCGGTATCTGCCCAAATTTCTTCAGCTGTAGTTCGGGCGTGAACTTTGGGATTTGCTGGGTTGCGGAATTGCTGTAACATGTGGGCATTAGGCGTTTGCGCTAAAATCTGCTCGGCACGACCAATCGCCCCTCGCATTCCTTCTACTCCTGGCGTTAACTCTAGCTGAGCGCCATAAGCTCTGAGCATTGCTCTTCGCTCTTGGCTCATCGTATCAGGCATCGTTAGAATAAGATGGTAACCCTTCGCTGCTGCCACCATTGCCAGCGCAATTCCCGTATTGCCAGATGTTGGCTCCACTAAAATGGTTTTTCCAGGATGGATAGAGCCTGCTTCCTCTGCTGCTTCTATCATGCTCGCGCCAATCCGGTCTTTGACAGAAGCAGCTGGGTTCATGCTTTCGAGCTTCACTACAATCTGCGCCACCGCTCCCGAAGCTTGGGGAATCTTGTTTAATCGAACTAAAGGAGTCCGTCCTATCAGTTCTGTAATGTCACGAGCAATTTGCATAATTAGTTCTCAGTCAACAGTTAACAATCAACAGCCAACACTCAACAGCCAACAAACTTTGGACTATGAACTATTGACTAAATGTAATACATCGGACTTTGCTGGGCGCGAGCTTCCCTTTCTTGGCACAAGTCTTGGAGTGTATAGCGCCTCAAAACCTCAATAGAGGCCGCATTGGCTTGCTCCCAGACTTCATAAACTAGACTCCTTTCAAGAGTAGGAGGCTCAGAGGTGTCTTTCTCTTTGCGCTCACCTTCTACTAAAGTGACAATTTCCAGTAAGGTAATCTGCCAAGGTTCACGAACTAAAATGAAACCTCCTTTAGAGCCGCGTTGACTCTGTACCACACCAGCACGGCGCAGGTTAGTGAGAATTTGCTCTAGATACCGCTCTGGTATGGGTTGCTTAGCAGTGATTTCGCTCATTGTCAAAGGAACTTTTTTGCCGTGGTGACTTGCCAGTTCTAAAAGTGCCAATAACGCATATTCAACTTTAGAAGACAGATCCAAGAGAGTGTAGTTTTGGCTATTCAAGTCAGTACTCAACATACTACGGTTAATCAATGAATTTATCGCGGTTTATGCGAACTTAATTTGTTACGAAAAACTATAAATCTATCGACTTACCGTAGATTATCTTACATAATTCTCAAAATAGATTCATTTTTTGGAGGAATTATCTTAGGTTTCCAGTTTCAAAGCTTCAACTACCAATGACAATCCCAACAGAGTATGCTAATAACTGACTTGCAAACAATTTATGAGCGCGACCCAGCAGCCCGTAACTGGCTGGAAGTATTGTTCTGCTATCCTGGGCTTCAAGCCTTATTATTCCATCGAGTGGCACATCGGCTGTATAAAGTCGGGGTTCCCTTTGTACCACGTTTTATGTCACATCTTAGTCGGTTCTTCACAGGCATTGAAATACATCCTGGGGCAGTAATTGGCAAGGGAGTATTTATTGACCATGGTATGGGAGTGGTGATTGGTGAGACGGCGATAGTAGGCGATCATGCTTTGATTTATCAAGGCGTTACCCTCGGTGGTACAGGCAAAGAAAGCGGCAAGCGCCATCCAACTTTAGGTAGCCATGTGGTTGTGGGAGCAGGTGCGAAAGTTTTGGGTAATATTCAAATTGGCGATCGCGTCCGCATTGGAGCCGGGTCAGTAGTACTAAGAAATGTGCCTAGTAATACTACTGTCGTTGGCATTCCAGGGCGTGTAACTCGTCAGAACAACTTGAGTACGAATATTCTGGATCATGATAAAGTGCGGGACGTAGAAGCAGAAGTGATTCGCGCTCTATTTGAACGGCTCAAGACTTTAGAAAAGCAGGTTGAGGAGTTGGAATCTCAGTCAACGTCCTCAAGCACAATAGTCATCGAACAAACAAACAACAGTAAAACTAATAATTCTGATTTGATGATTGAAGACTTTCTTGATGGGGCGGGAATCTAAAGAAGGTAGGAGGTAGAAGGCAGGCGTTAGGATTTAGGAGTTAGTTGTTAGTATTTATTCTCCTTGTCCAGTCATCTCCCCCTGCCCTGCCCCCTACTTACCCGCGAGGTTTTATGATTAATATCAGAAATTTTCAAAAAAAGATTCCTTTAACTCAAAACAAGGGAAATTTTCTGCCTCCAAAACTGATTATTAAGCTGGGTAAGTTTGTTTGGACAGAACTTTGGCATTTGATGATGTCGAGACTTGCTCCTCGCAATCAGTCGGGTGATTATATTCGTCCTAGCAGCCAGCTGAGAAGCTTTATCGGAACAGAAGAAGGGAACCCTTACCAACCAGCAGCGGGGCGTTATCACCTCTACGTTGGGCTTAGTTGTCCTTGGGCGCACCGAACCCTAATTGTACGGGCACTCAAAGGACTTGAAGCAGCAATATCAGTTTCCGTTGTTTCTCCTTCTGCCGTTTCAGGAGGTTGGGTATTCAACCAGCCAGAAGAAGGTTGCCATACCCTGGCACAATTGTATGAGCTTTCTGAACCTGGTTACAGCGGACGCTGTACAGTTCCAGTTTTATGGGATAAGCAAACAAAGACCATTGTTAATAATGAGAGTGCAGAGATTATTGTGATGCTGAACTCAGAATTTAACGAGTTCGCTGTTAATTCCACACTAAATCTCTACCCAGAAGAACTAAAACAGAAGATTGACTGGTGGAATGAGAAGATTTACACAAGCGTCAACAACGGTGTATATCGCTGCGGCTTTGCTCAGAGTCAAGAAGCCTACAATCAAGCTTGTAATGAACTGTTCGCCACACTGGATGAGATTGATGCGGTGTTAGAGACTAATCGATACCTCTGCGGAAGTAATCTTACCTTGGCAGACGTTCGTTTATTCACAACATTGTTCCGTTTTGATATTGCTTACTACGGGTTGTTCAAGTGTAACCGTCGTAGAATTCGGGACTATCAAAACCTGGGAGCCTACCTGCGTGACTTGTATCAGCTTAAAGAAGTTGCTGCCACTTGCGACTTAGAAAGCATCAAGCAGGACTACTACGGCAATCTTTTTCCACTTAATCCGGGTGGTATTATCCCTATTGGGCCTGATATGGCATATTTGCTAGAACCGCACGATCGCAATAGCATTAGCAAAGGTGCAGTTCCGCAGAAATCAGAAATAAACTAATTGTATTAATCAGCACTTTTCGTTTTACACTACTGCTACTCATTTGCGATCGTCTAGCAACACATCAAAATGTTTCACTTTTGTCTCTGGCTCAATCAGATATTCATTGTCTTTAGGCAGAGACCGTACCTTTTCAATATCATTGCCAGCAAACGCACGAATGGCATCCCGTGATTCCCAATATGAAATCACAGTAAACTCTGTAATCTTGCCATCAGTAAGGCGGAGTACTTGCGCTCCCAAATTGCCAGGAATCGACTCGATTTTTTTGATTCCAGCTTCTTTGAGATAATCATAGTACTCGGCTGCTTTGGAAGTGAGAGTTTTACCATGCCAAATACGTGCGACTACTGTTTTTGCTTGAGTGCTGCTTCTATTTTCTTGGGCAGGAACTGTTGAAGGGCTAGACTGTGCAAAAGCTGCTAAGGGTAAAGTACTAACTGATACTATTAATCCGAAGAATATATTTAATAAATTTTCTCTCCTCATCTTTGCCTTCTCCTTTTATTATCCTGTTGCTACTTCAGCAATTTCACAAACTAAACTGGCGACTTTTAAACAAAAAAATTAAATTTGCATGTATTGGTTCTACATTAATTTAGGTTCAATAATACTATTCACATCCCCCTCATGCCGGAGCTATGTTCTCAAAGGTAGACTTAGTATTATATGACTTATGGTGACCTGAACCCTAATTTTATCTTTCCTTAGAGGGTAGTTAAGTGATGCTGCTTTAAGCATTTAGCTAAGAAATTTCAACCTTTTTAATAATCCATCTGTGCGACGACAAAAGACTGCCAATTAAGTCATCCTGTTTACAAGGAAAACTTAATCTATACCGTGCCAAGTTTTTAAGGAAACTTCGGTCATTCAGTTTCTGTCCCTTTTGAGGTAATGAAGATGAAACTAGAGATTCTAGCTACTACAGCATTACTAGGCACAATTGCCTTTGCTGCTCCCGTGCAAGCTGCAAATCCTGCTCATGTTAGACAGTTACTGAAGACGGGAAGTTGTCCTGGGTGTGAATTGACAGGAGCAAACCTGCGAAAGGCTCACTTAATTGGTGCTGATTTGAGAAATGCCAACTTAAAGGGAGCTAACCTCAAGTCTGCCAACTTAGAAGGTGCCGATCTCACTGGTGCTAATCTGAGGGGGGCAAATTTGACCCAAGTTTTTGCGAGTGATGCTAGCTTAAGTGCTACCGACCTAACAAATGTCAAGCTCACGGATGCTACGCTCTATAATGCTGACTTGGAAGGGGCTGTCTTGGTAGGTGCTGATTTGAACGGAGCCATACTATATACTGCTGTGCCGTCTAAGTAGCGGTAATGAACTACGTACGCCAATAACAGCTTTAGATGCTGCTCCCAAATGATTACAAACCCCTGGAAAGCATTCAAAGTATTGATGCTGTGGGTAACAACAGCGATCGCAATTTACAGTTGCACCGTATCTGCTGTCGATACTAATTGTCATTACAAATTACGAATTAATCTCAGCAGATTCATCACGGATAATAGTCAAACCCAAAGCTTTATAAGCAGTTAGCATCTCATTGGATACTGTTGGTGCAGTTACAAGATAAGTTAGTGCATGAATCGACTCCACTACATAGTGAGCTGCTGTATCTAACTTTTCTGCTGTCGCTAATCCAACCACTTCCGCTGCTCCAGCAATCATTGCTCGTTTGACATAGGCTTCTTCTAGATTCGGCACACTAATCCCAACTTCTGGATGCAGACTGCATACGCCCAACATGCACAAATCTGCACGAATCATCTGTAATGCCTCAATGGTAGCTGCACCAACGTTTACCAAAGCTTTTTTGTAGAGTTGTCCGCCCAACATCACGACTTGAATGTGAGGATGCTCTGCTAATGCAACGGCGATGGGAGGACTATTTGTCACGATTGTCGCTTGTAAATCTAAGGGCAAATGACGGGCTACTTGGAGAGTTGTGGTACCGCCATTTAAAATTACTACTTGCCCCGTACAAATTAATTTTGCAGCTGCGCGAGCGATCGCTTCTTTTTCTTTTGGTGCTTGTTTTTGCCGATCTGCATAACTAGCGATCGCCGGAGAAGCCAAAAGCGCTCCGCCATGAACGCGCTGCAAAAAACCAGATTCAGCTAATTCTCGCAAATCCCGACGAATCGTATCTTCAGAAACCTTTAGTACGGCACTGAGTTCCGATGACAGCACCTTTTTATCGCGACGCAGAATTTCTAAGATGAATTGTCGTCGCTCTGCCGTTAGCATAGAAGATTTTTCCGGAAATTGCATATTTGCCATTGAAATTGCACGTTTGTGAGTTTATACTTATAGCTATGCGGGTTATTGCATGTTTGTAGTCGATTTTAAATAAATTCAAGCACATTCACGCACCGGGGAATTTAACAATTTTAGCTGAGCCTTCGTAACAACGGAAGCCAGTAATTTACATAATTCCTCGTAGATTACTCGCTAATAAAAAGGAAAAGATTCTGCCTAGAAAGGGCAAGGCATGTACCAAGTAGCTCAGTACCGATTACTTTTATTACTCAGCAATGAGTAAAGTTAACATTTCAAATTAAACAGATAAATCATGACAGTCACTAATACGCAATTTCCAATTAATCTCGGTGCTTACAAACCTCTGGCTCTCAATCCCACAAATACAACTCTCACAGATGAGCAACGAGACATCCTGAGAGCAAACATTCAACTTTGTCGCGATGCGATCGTCTTGTTTACAGCCACCGGTGCTGCTAGAGGAGTAGGCGGTCACACTGGCGGCCCTTACGACACAGTGCCAGAGGTGATGATTCTCGACGCATTTTTCCGGGGAGCAGCCGATAAATTTGTGCCGATTTTCTTTGATGAAGCAGGACATAGAGCCGCAACCCAGTACTTGATGGCAACCCTACATGGTGAGTTAGATGCCGAGCAACTTCTACACTATCGCGAGGCACACTTCGACTTACCAGGACATCCCGAACTAGGACTAACTCCTGGTGTGAAGTTTAGTTCTGGACGACTGGGGCATATATGGCCCTACGTTAATGGTGTAACCTTAGCAAATCCTGGCAAGGTCGTTTTTTGTCTCGGTTCTGATGGTTCTCAGCAAGAAGGTAACGACGCGGAAGCTGCCCGCTTGGCTGTTGCTCAACATCTGAATGTCAAATTAATTATTGATGATAACGATGTCACTATCGCCGGACATCCATCCAAATATCTACCTGGTTTCACAGTCGCCAAAACCTTACAAGGTCATGGGTTGAAGGTACTAGAAGGAGACGGAGAAGACTTAGACGATTTATATCGTCGCCTTTGCGAAGCAGTAAATACTCCCGGGCCGATTGCTCTTATTAACAAACGCCCGATGTGTCCTGGTATTGAAGGGTTAGAAGGTTCCATTCACGGTCACGATGTCATCTCAGTAGACTTGGCGATTAAATATCTTGAATCACGCGGACATTGTGTTGCTGTCGAATGTCTGAAAAATATTCAAAAACCCAAACAAATCTATACTTTTATTGGTTCTGGCGATAAATGGGGTGCTAATCGCAATGTGTTTGGCGAAGCAGTTGTTGATGTCTTAAGCCGGATGAGTGAAGAGGAACGCAAGCAAAACGTCAGAGTCATCGATAGCGATTTAGAAGGTTCCTGCGGACTCAAAAAGATTCACGATGCATACCCCGAAATTTTTATCTCCTCTGGAATTATGGAGCGGGGCAACTTCTCTGCTGCTGCTGGGTTTGGCATGGAGAAAGGAAAGCAAGGGATTTTTGCGACTTTTAGCGCTTTCCTAGAGATGTGTATCTCAGAAATTACGATGGCACGGCTGAACTACTCAAATGTTCTTTGCCACTTTTCGCACGCGGGTATAGATGACATGGCAGATAATACCTGCCATTTCGGTTTGAACAACATGTTTGCTGACAACGGTTTGGATGATGGTTACGAAACACGGCTGTACTTTCCCGCAGATGTTAATCAAATGAAAGCCTGTGTAGAAGCTGTGTTCTTTGAGCCTGGACTGAGGTTCATTTTCTCAACTCGTTCCAAAGTGCCTAATATTCAGGACAGCAATGGTAACGACTTGTTTGGTAGTGGCTATAAATTTGTGCCTGGTAAAGATGAGGTGATTCGAGAAGGAACACAAGGCTATATTATCAGCTTTGGTGATGCTCTATACCGTGCCCTCGATGCTGTAGAACGTCTCAAGCAAGAAGGATTGGATGTGGGTTTGATTAATAAACCGACTCTGAATGTTATTGATGAAGAAGCGATCGCAAAAATTGGTAATGCTCCTTTCGTCCTTGTGGTAGAAGCGTTCAATCGTCGAACCGGATTGGGTAGCCGTTTTGGTTCTTGGCTATTAGAGCGCGGGTATACTCCCAAATACGCTCATCTTGGAACTCATAAGGAAGGTTGCGGCGGTTTATGGGAACAGTTCCCACATCAAGGCATCGATCCAGTAAGTATTATGAACAAGGTTAAAGACTTAGTTAAATAATCCTAGGATTAGCCCTTTCAAGGTAGGTAAAAATCCCGGAAAACCTATTTTTCCTTGGAATTCGGTTATGTAGTCTAAACTCCAGTAGTTTTGATGAAACGTAAAAAGTCAAAACCTAAGTTCCATAATTGTTTTAGCGTATGCGTAGACGTTTTTGAGCGGCTTACCGCAGGCATCGAATCTACAAGCCGATTATTTGCTCCTAACGCCTCACTCATCCCAGTCTAAAAAAATGAGTTATGCCACCATTTCTGGTGGCATATTTTGTGATTACAGCGAGCGCGATCGGAGTAGAGGTAACTGCTAATACAGACAAATGATAAGCTTTAAAATCCTTGGGGATATTGAGTAAGTCTGTCTTAAGGTTGTAGTCAGTCTTTAGGAAATTTCTTAGTTTGAGTGTAGAGTCTACCTCAAGCAATATCACAACAATTGTTTGAGGTAAATCGTAACTGACGCAGTTCTCATCAAGTTTTTCTGGCGGATGGCTCAGCGTCTGAACAAGAAATTAGCGCAACAAGCAAATGAAACCTCTACACTCTTCCCGTATAGCGACCGTAATCCTAACAGTTTTAGCAGTTATCACCATCTCTAGCTGTAATAACAGGCAACGGTCAGCGAATGAAAGTTCAAAAACTACCTCACAAAACCCAATAGCAACGACACAGCCGGGGTCAACTAGACCTCTAACACAGAAAACACAAGGGATTGTACCTCAAGGAACGACTTGTCCCAAAGATCATCCAATAAAAGGTGTCACTAGTAAAAGGCTGGGGAAAATTGCCCTCGCTACTCAGTCTCCTGAATACACCAAAGCTAAGCCAGACATCTGTTTTTCTGATACAGCAACAGCTCAACAGGCAGGCTACAAAGTTCCTTAGTTTCAATGTTATGCTTATTGGTGCATTTTATCAAGCAAAGATACAAAGCCTCATCCAGAAGATGAGGTTTTTGATTTTCATTGTAAAAATAGTATTAGTCAATGCACATGTTTTTAAATTAGATATAAATAAACCGCTTCATAGTGATACGAGAAAATGCTAGTAATAATTCAATTGAAGGTATTGATACAGACTAACGGATAATAGCATCACGCAATAGTAACCAGCAGTTTTACAGTTGGGCACAAGTTTGGAGGAATGCGCTGCGAATTATTAATTGCAAACAAAATAAAAAATAAGAAAATCCAGTAAATTGAAACTTAGGTACATCTGCGGTTGTGCTATCATGGTATTGTTAAGAGCTATTACCATATATTTGACATCGGTCATCTAGCAATTGCTTTAACTGTTAGAGATAGCGACTCTACCATCAAGTGTAATTTGAAATGTCGTTATCTATGCCAAAAAATACCCAAATAAAATATAAAACATATCCTTTAGTAGAAGTTTACCAGCGAGTGAAGGTAAGTATGTTGGAATAAAAGCTATTTGACTAGTCTTTTGTTGATAACAACGTTTATTAGCGTACTTCTTTATGAAATTTCTAGTATTTATCAGTACTCAATCTGGAGAGCAGCACTGGAAAGGGCAAGCAGACTCACTTCACCAAGCAGAAGAAAAAGCCCTGACCTCCATTGATGCACACAGCAAAACAATCAGTGATACCTCTATATGTTGCCAATGGCACTGGCAATACAATCCTGAACTAGGCGACACTGAGCATTGCAACACTTGTGGTAATCCTGTCTACTGGGTAGATGAAGAGTATTATTGCTCCTATTGTGTTGAAGTTTTGCGGCGAGCCGAGGCGGATGGACAACTATACTCACGTTAGAAACTTATTTAAATAAGAGCTTGTTGCCACGTTCGGATAATTTGTCATTCTACAACTAGAGAAATTATGAGTTACGTGAGCCAAATCATATTGGAACAACTACGCTCTGGGGAAAAAACTGCTGGAGAATTGAAGGATGCGGCTGAGTGTAGTTACAGTGTCCTCGATCGAGTCATCAAAGAACTAATTGATGCTCAACAGATAGAACCAGGATGGAGTAATGACGATTGTCCTGTGAGAATTTATCAACTTAAGCACAAACAAGAATTTGTTCCCTTTTGGAGAAAATAATCTTTCACCTCTTAGTGAAAGAAACCTTCTTGGGTAAGGAAACATTAGAAGAATGCGATCGCGATCGCCCCCTCAGAGAAATTATATGGTGTCCGGTTGAAGACTTATCATTAAGACTAAAGCGGTGAGACAGGACGTGGAGAAATTTTGATAATCACTTATTATCAAGGATTATCTGAACTTAATATCATTAATATTCTTTCCCAAGAAACTGCATCAAACTAGAACTGTAACTTAATTCAGGTTTAGTCAAGATGAGTAAAATACGTGCTGTTGTTGTTGACCCTAATGTATCGGGGCGTTTAGTGCTGCGTGATGTAGATGCACCAATTCCTGCTGCCAACGAAACTGTGATTCGAGTTGCAGCAATTTCCCTTAACCGAGGAGAAGTCCGACGTGCTACCACCGCTGAAGCAGGTTGGCGACCGGGTTGGGATTTAGCAGGTGTTGTCGAAACCCCTGCTGCTGATGGTTCCGGGCCTGTTGCCGGGACGCGGGTCGTCGGTTTACTTCGTTCTGGTGCATGGGCGGAATTAGTATCAGTACCAACCCACTCACTAGCAGAATTGCCGCAGTCAGTTTCCTTTGCTCAAGCTGCCACACTACCTGTCGCTGCTTTAACTGCGTATCATGCCCTGCTTCAAGGTGGCTCAGTTTTAGGTCGTCCAGTCTTGATTACAGGGGCATCTGGTGGCGTGGGTCACTTCGCTATTCAATTAGCACGCCTCAGTGGCGCGCAGATAACAGCTCACATTCGTCGTCCAGAATACGAGACATTCGTTAAAGATGCTGGCGCTGATTCTGTTGTTATTGGTGAGGATCTTTCATCAGCTAGGGAATACGGGCCTTATCACTTAATTGTCGAGTCAGTCGGTGGAAATACCCTCGGAACAGCCCTTGATTTGTTAGCAGAAGATGGGACGGTAGTTCTATTTGGTGTTTCCGGGGGAGCAGAAGTGACATTCAACGCCCAGCGTTTTTTTGCAACAGGTGGTGCAAGTTTGTACGGTCTAATTTTATTCCACGAATTGAGACGAGAATCAGCCGCAATAGGATTACAAAGGTTGTTGAATTTAGTAGAAACAGGTCAATTACATCCTGTTATCGATCTTGAAGCTTCTTGGACAGAAATAGCTGATGTAGCGCAACAATTACTCGACAGGAAGTTTACAGGCAAAGCTGTATTGCACATCTCAAATTGAAAGTTCAAAATTGCAATGAACGACAGCAATGACTTCTGGCACAAACTAGATTGACTAGTAGCCACTAGCAATCTCAAAATTGAGCGCCCAAGAGGAACCTCACATCCAAGATATCCATCCTTCGTTTACCGGCGTTGCATAGTTGCGGGATGATTTAGCAACTTCTAAAATTCTCCCCCTGCTTCCCCTGCTTACCCCAATTCATCCCACTGTTATGCAACGCCCGTTTACCCATTTGACTATGGATATTTGCAAGATACTCAAGCTGGAGATGGGTCTAATATCGATATCTGAATACTTGACGGCAGTTGCTAGGGGAGGTACTGGCTCCTCGCTACTCGCTCCCAAGTGAGAGTTACGATAAAATGGGCGGATTGAGATCGTATTTTATACCAGCAGCAAGGGATTTAGAATCGCTTGATGTTTTTAATATTTTATTTAATAAATTAGTTTTATCTATTTAAGAAAAAATAGTATTTGCTTTTATCTAATTTATAAGAATAATATTGAGTTAGTAGCTAGCAAGTTTATCTTTTGAAAGAATCATCGCTAATTGATAGCGAATCGCCTCAACTATCTTCTAAAATAATTTTGCTAAAGCTTAAATAAACTCAGATAATACATATGAAATTTCTCAAAATCGCTTTAATGTTTTTAATTCTTTTAATCAATTTAGTATTTGCCACATCCTCCTGGGCAGATGTATCATCACACTTCAGTGTAAATCCTCACTATTTCGTAGGACAAAAAGTTATTTGGCATTATAAAGCTCGCCCTGACTCTGATAACATTCAGAGAATTCCTGCCGAGGTAGTCAAATTAGGCTCTAAGCAAGTACAAGTCAAAGTGCGAAAAAACAAGAATGAATTTGTCAATCGTTGGGTAAATCAAGACAAACTGGAAGCTGATAATAGTGATTGAATGATTACTAATTTGTAATTCATAATTGAGGGTAAAAGCGTTAATTTTAATTATGAACAATTAGCAGAAAAAGTTCCTTCGAGTGCGGTGACAATTTTGACAAAAACCTCACTTGCTGGCGAAGTGCGATCGCCGATCGCGATCGGATTGCCGATATCACCACCGCTACAAATATAGGGATCGATGGGAATTTGCCCCAATAGAGGCGCTTGTAATTCTGCTGCGAGTTGTTCGCCGCCACCACTACCAAAAATCGGCGTGCGCGAACCACAATCGCCACAGATTAAATAGCTCATATTTTCAATGATGCCAAGGACAGGAACACCCACTTGGCGAAACATATATATATTACGACGTACATCTGCGATCGCTACTTGCTGAGGAGTTGTCACTAGAATGACTCCACAAATTGGGCTTTCTTGAATAATTGTAATTTGAGCATCACCTGTACCGGGGGGTAAATCTATTAATAAATAATCTAATTCTCCCCATTCTACGTCTTGCAAAAATTGTGTGATAATTTTATGCAATACAGGGCCGCGCCACGCTAAAGGACGATTTACTTCTGCAAGTAAACCCACTGACATCAATTTTATTCCCTGAACTTCTAGAGGTAAAAACTTATCACCTGTAGCAGTATGAATCACTTGAATATCAGCTTGGCCTAAACCCAACATTTGCGGTAAGTTAGGACCATAAACATCAGCATCTAATAATCCAACTTTTGCGCCTTGTAATTTTAAAGCTGCGGCTATATTCACGGCTGTTGTTGATTTACCTACGCCACCTTTACCACTAGAAACTGCAAGAGTTATTCTCACACCAGGAATTGTACAAACTTGAATGTAAGTTTTTTTGCACCAAGATATTGATGATAATTTAGATTGAATTTCTGTTTGTAATTGCTGCTGATGGGAACCGATATATAAACGTAAGTAAATGTAGTCATCAACTATGCGTAAATCTCGCACCATTCCCAAGCTGGCAATGTCATTTTTTAAGGTAGGTTCGATGATTTGTTTGAGGAGTTGGACGACTTCTTGTTTACGAGATTCTGACTGCGCCGTATCTTCAAGACGCTGAGAGTAAGAGTGATTGTTAGACATATTATAGTTTGCCAATTGCAGCATAATAAAAGCGATCGCTATCTTCTAAATCTTCTCAAAAAATTTTTCACCCAAGCTTCTTTCTGTGGCGATCGCAGTATTTTAAAAGGTTGTGAATAATCAATTGCTAAGTCAAATATAGTACGTTCGTAAACTTCATTGGTTATTTACTGCCCACTTGATGAGATTATTGTATCTTCTGAATTGCTCGTTGCGCTTGGATGGACACTTCTCTATCAGGGTCATCTAAGGCTTGTTGCAGAGGGTGAATAACATCAGGATGAGCTAAATAACCAAGAGCAATTACTGCTTCTTTGCGGACATCTGCATATTCATCTGTTAATGCTTGAATTAATCTCGGCATAACTTGAATATCTGGGATTTTTTGTAAAGCTTGTGCTGCTGATTTACGCACTTGCCAATGTTCATCATCTAAAGCTATTTCTAATGCTGAAATTGCTTGAAAATTTTCATGAATAGCTAGAGATTTAGCTGCATTACGGCGTACTTGCCAGTCACTATCATTCATGAGTGCTTGATTAAGCTTAATAATTACTTCTGTATCTTGTAAATGTCCTAGACTTAACGCAGCCGCACGACGCACAACTGCTGATTTATCAAAGATTAAATCCAAAGCTTGGGGACATTTCTCTATTTGATTGAGATATCGCAACGTGGTAATTGCTGCTTCTCTTAACTCAGGATTATTTGATTTTAAAAATGGTAAGATATAGGGTAAAGATTGAATATCATGAATTTTTCGCAACAGTACTAAGATATTTAGTTGTGTATTTATATCATCACTCTGAAGTTTATCTAATAACAGTAGTAAATCATCCTGGGTAACTAACTCGTTTAAAGCTGATGCAGCTTCAGTGTGAATATCTGCATCTGCGGAACTGAGACATTCAATTAAGGCAGGAATAGCTGAAGAATTAGCAATCTCCCAAAGGGCAGATATAGCTATTTTTTGAACAGCAATAGATTCATCTTGTAAAGCGATGATTAGTGCGTCTACTGTTTCTTCTTCGCCAAGATGTTGTAATGTTTTTACAGCTACTAAGCGGTCATTTACATCAGGCGATCGCAGCATTTCCAGCCAATATTTAAGTTCATCGTCCATTAATTCTTACCACAGAGTTGAAGAGAATATTTAACGTAATAAAAAGGGAATCTGTACGGTAATCGCATTAGTAGGACATTCTTTTTCACAAGGCAAACAAAACCAACACTCATCATATTTCATATAAGCTTTACCTGTTTCTGGATTTTTCGCCAACACATCCAATGGACAAACTTCAATACAAGCGGTGCATTTTTCTAAACATTTCGATTCATCAACGATGACAGGAACATCTATTCTTTGATTAATTAATGCCATACAACTACTCCATGAGTTTGTAATTAAACTGTTAAGCGATATAATAAATGGGGTAAACCTGCGCGAATCATCTCACGTTCGTATTGAAATCCCAATTTTTCCATAACTCTTTGTGAGGCTCGATTAGTCGTTAGAGTAAAGCAAATAATCTCCGGTAAATTCAGTAGTTCAAAACTAATTTGCAAGATTTTTTCACCCATTTCTGTTGCTAATCCTTTACCCCAAAATTTAGCCATTAAAGCGTAAGCTAATTCCACCTCTTCGTTACCTTCTACATAAATGTTCCGAATACCAGCACGACCAATAAATTGATGATTAACTTTATCTCGAAATACCCATAATCCAAATCCATAACACTGCCAATGATTCAAGTTATTTAGGATTAAAAGCCGTGTTGCTTCTTCAGAACGAATACCACCTAGAGTTGCCATAACTTGCGAGTCTCGATGCATACGATAAAGTTCATGCAAATGCTGAAATCGTAGACGTTCCGCAAGCAGACGATGGGTGGCAAATGTTTCTATTAACTGCATTATTTTAAATATTTTACCTGACAGCTACATTGTATAATTCTTTGACTGTATCTACTTCCACAATGTAAGGAGCGACAGGACGTTTAAACAATACCATTTCCCCTGATTCATCTTTCTTTAAGTTGACATGGCAAAACCACTCATCATCATTCTTTTCGGGGTAATCTAAGCGGTAATGATAAAGTCCCCAACGAGTTTCTTGACGATATAATGATGCTCTGGCTGCCATTTCTGCACAGTCTCGAATAAAATGCACTTCCAGAGAGCGCATCAATTCATGAGGGTCACGAGCGCCCATTAAATCTAAGGTTTGTTGATATTGGATAAAATGTTTCAAACCGATCTCAATTTTATTACCTGTTTTTGGCGGTTGGAGATAATCATTAACTAAGCGTCTTAATTTATATTCAATTTGGGTATGAGGTACACCATTAGGGCGAGCTAATGGGGCATAAATTCTGGCTTTTTCTGTTTCCAAAAACTCTGTATCTGGTTCTAGAAAATCTAAATCTTCGATATATTCAATGGCATGAGTTCCGGCTATACGACCGAAAACAAATGCCCCAATCATGTAATTATGGGGAACGCTAGCCATATCTCCGGCTGCATATAAACCGGGGACGGTTGTTTGAGCATTTTCATTCACCCACACGCCAGAAGCACTATGACCGCTACATAAGCCTATTTCAGAAATGTGCATCTCTACGCCGTGGCTGCGGTAATCTTCATTTCTACCTTGATGAAAGCGTTCTCTACTTGGTCTTTCATTCGCCCAAAGTATGGATTCAATTTCCGCAATTGTATCTTCATCAAGATGGGTCATTTTCAGTTGGACTGGCCCTTTCCCAGAGTTTAATTCTTTCCAGATTTCCAACATCATTTGACCACTCCAATAGTCACAACTAATGAAGCGATTTCCTTCGGCGTTGGCTGTATGTGCGCCAAAAGGCCCGGCAACATAAGCACAGGCAGGGCCGTTGTAATCTTTAATTAAAGGATTAATTTGGAAACATTCAATGTTGCTGAGTTCTGCACCTGCATGATAAGCCATTGAATAGCCATCACCGGCATTGGTAGGATTTTCGTAAGTGCCGTAGAGATAGCCGGAAGCAGGTAATCCTAATCTGCCGCAAGCACCCGTACATAAGATGACGGCTTTGGCTTGAATGACAATATAATCGCCGTTTCTAACATCAAATCCGACTACGCCAATAGCACGTCCTTCTTTGACTAACACGCGGGTTGCCATGACGCGATTTGTGACTTTGACTTTGTGGCGTTTGACTTGGCGGGTGAGAATGGTTTTGAGGTCTTTACCTTCTGGCATAGATAAGACATATTTACCTACACGATGCACTTGTTTTAAGTCATAGTTACCTTGGGCATCTTTTTGAAATTTCACACCCCAACTTTCTAATTCTTGGATGACTTCATAACCTAATTTGCCTGTTTGATATACGGCTTTTTGGTTGAGAATACCGTCGTTAGCAAGAGTGATTTCGCGGACGTATTGTTCTGGTGTGGAATGTCCAGGAATAACTGCGGTATTCACGCCATCCATACCCATTGCGATCGCACCACTGCGACGTATGTTAGCCTTTTCTAAAATCAGTACCTCTGCATCTGGATTCGCTTGTTTAGCTTTAATACCAGCCATCGTCCCGGCTGTACCACCACCAATGACAAGCACATCTGTTGCGATCCATTGAGTATTAATCTTTATATCCATAATCCCTAGATTTAGAAATTATTTGTACTTCCTCTACTTTCTTCAATTTCCTTTCCAAACGATTTCGCTAACATTGATAGATTTCGGTATCAACTTGATTTTGTAGAAGGTATCGGCAATCTGCTGTTGTCCGCTAATCACTTCATCTGTGATTGGTAATACACCATACTCCCGTCGCTTTTCTGCGATTTCCAGAACCCTAGCATCAATACCCAATTCTGGTGCAAGAAATTTAGCAACTTCTGTGGGATTATTTTGTGCCCAGTTGCTTGTTTTTTTTACTTCATCGATAACTGTTTTCAAAGCATCGGGATGCTTTTGGGCAAAAGATTTAGCGGCTAGATAATAACCACGATTGGGTGCTAGTCCAGTTGCATCAGTCAGAGTGCGTGCGCCTGTGGCAGCAACAGCCGCAGCTAAGTAAGGATCCCAAATTGCCCAAGCATCAATATTATTACCCTCAAAAGCCGCACGAGCATCGGGAGGTTGGAGAAAAGCTGGTTTAATATCGTTATACTTTACTCCTCCTTTTTCTAAAGCTTTTACCAATAGGTAGTTAGTATTTGAGCCTTTAGCAACAGCAACTCGTTTACCTTTGAGGTCTGCAAGGGTTTGAATAGATGAATTTTTCGGTACAAGAATTGCTTCCGCTTTGGGACTCCAAGGATCGTAAGCAACATAAACCAAGGGAGTACCCGCAACTTGGGCAAAAATCGGTGGCGATTCACCAGTGTATCCAAAATCAATACTCCCAGCGTTGATTGCCTCTAACATGGGCGGGCCAGAAGGAAATTCAGCCCATGTCACCGAGGCACCACTCTTCTCAAAAGCTTTCTCCAAATCTTTTTGTGTTCTTATGGCGTTGAGAATAGTTGCTGCTTTTTGATAGCCAATACGAACCACAACACCTTGATTTGTGGAGTTTTGGTTTGCTGTCTGGGTTGCCGCAGAGTTACTTGCGTTGTCAGGAGAACAAGCAGAGATAATCAGACTCAAGCCTAAGCCCAAGGTAAAGAATAAGGCAAATATGCAGATTCTAGATATCTCATTATTCTGAAGAAAGTTGCTAACAATCTTCATAAATCGATTTCGTAAATACTTAGTCAACATCAGTACATTTACAACATAACTAGAATACTACGATAAACCTAGCAATTTACTGTATTTTATGACAAAATATTTACATAGATAACCGGCAAATGCAAGATGCTAGGACTAGGCCTCTAAATAAATACGAATGTAAGGGTGTAATATCAAGTCCGGCTAATTATTTATAATTCCCGAATCTGTGCAGAAAGCCCAAAAACCCTTCCCCTCTGCCCCTCTGCCCCTCTGCGGTCTTAATGATAAGTCTTTAACCGGACACAATATAAGGGTGTAGGGAAGCAGGGAGAGATAAGGAAGAAATAACTCCTAACTCCTGTACAGACGCGATTAATGAGCCAGCGCGTTGCAGGGGTTCCCCCCGTTGTAGCGACTGGCGTCGCGTCTGTACTTCTAACTCAGCGATCTTAACGTTCCTGCTGAGTTGGTCGAATCAGAATTTCATTCACATTAACGTGTTGCGGCTGAGTCACAGCATAAACGATCGCGGCTGCAATATCCTCGCTTTGCAATGGTGTGATTGCCTTCAGTCGTTCTTCACTGATTTTTTTTGCTACAGGATCGGTAGTATGATTATTGATTTCTGTCTCTACCAAACCTGGCTCGATGATGGTGACGCGGATATTATCTTTTAAAACTTCTTGCCGCAAGGATTCTGATATAGCATTCACACCCCATTTAGTTGCGTTGTATATACCGACACCTGCACGGGCTAGACGACCTGCCACTAATGAGATATTGACGATATGCCCCACACCTTGGGCTTTGAGAATAGGTAAGACAGCATGAGTTGTGTAAAGCAACCCTAGAACATTGACATCAAGCATTCGTCGCCAGTCTGAAGTATTGCCGCCATCAATATTACCAGTCAGCGCCACACCAGCGTTGTTGACAAGGATATCTATTCGTCCCAACTCTGCATTTGCCTGGTCGATTAAGTTGTTAGCCTGTTTTTCGTCGGTGATATCAGTAACGATGGGCAATGCTTGACCCCCACTGGCTGCAATGGTTTTTGCTAGTTCTTCCAGGCGATCGCTTCTTCTGGCTGCGATCGCCACTTTGGCCCCTTCTGCTGCCAAGGCGATCGCTGTCGCTTCACCAATCCCCGAAGAAGCTCCAGTAATAATTGCTACTTTGCCGTCTAATTTCCCTGTCATAACTCAATCCTTAAAGTTTGGATTCCTGTTTATGGAACTAAGAGGTACAATTTCCGCTCGTTATCTCATCAGCAAAAATTGGGCTTGTATCATCATTGGTTAGCTGAAATGAAAGCGACGACTAGCTCTCCAGTTAAATTGCAGTCCGAAGTTATCAGTTTTGGTAGGGTTTTGCTGAAAAGGATTCCTGGCAAAAGGGTTTCTTGAATGAACAGTTTTTTACAAAGGCTGAATAGTGTTAAAAGATTAAGCACAAGCCTACAGAGGCGCAAAGTGGGATGCTCTCTGGAGAACTTTGTTAGCCTAACTAGTTGCTGCTCAAAAAATACTAAAGATTTATCGATATTTAGTAGTTTTACTATTTACTTTGGATATTTGCATAATTTATGTAAAAACACAAGCTCCTCTAGATAGATTATTTGTGATTTTTTTTAGCAAACTTGTGTTAAGTAGTACTTGCATTTTTCTTGTAAGTGTGAAAAGCTTGGTTACAGAATAAACTACGGTAAATCAATCGAGTTAAAGTATTTTATAAGAAATACACTACAGTATTTCACTTGCTGACTACTTAGCCAGAGCCTCAGAAAATATTCATGGGGTAAAGATCTATTGTGTACCTGATGCAAGTAGTAAAACTCCCAATCAACAAATTTTTGGCGTTGCTGAGTGAAAAAGTAGAAAGTGAATTTCACGCCTAGATTAAGCAGCGCCAGATTTTTCCTGATATTCTCTGTTTAGATGCAAACTATGATGACAATTGCATTAGAACGTCCTAAAAAGACTAAATCGGCTCAAATACGTAAGAAATTTGGTTATCCCATCATTAATACTGATGTCCAGACTCAGGAATTTCCCCCAGCATTCTTAGATTATTTAGAGCAAGTTACTGGAAGTGCAATCGCAGAGAATTTTCAAGAACACTTGCCTGGTTCATCGCGTTCTAAATGGTTCAAGCAAACTTGGGAAGAATGTCGGAATTATTGTACTACACGTCCTGCTTTTTGGACTCGTTCTACTAACGATGCTGTAGATTTAGCCACAATTAGCATACCCAAGTTACTCCATGAACGGTTGCAAGAAGCAGGTACAGACTTTGCAGTTGTGTAGCCCAAGACAACTATGGGACGACACATTGGTAATGAAGAAATCCGGCAGGCAGTATGGTCATATTCGTAGTCCGATTCCAGCCTTTAAGAGGGAGACAAGGGAGAATTTACTTCCCCTAACCCTCTGCCCCTCCACATTGTCTCAACAATCGATAATTTACGCCGACCTAACTTATGACCCAACTAAAAACACTTCCTACCTATGACCCAACATTATTTGAGGGTGCTGCTGAGAGCTACGCTCAATATAGAACTAAATACCCACCTGCCGTATTCGATAAACTAACCGAAGTATTTAATCTCAATGGTCAGGGACGACTTCTAGACTTGGGTACTGGGCCAGGTTTAATTGCAATTCCCCTACGAACCAAATTTCAGGAAGTAGTTGCGATCGATCCCGATCCAGAGATGCTCAAAGAAGCACAACGCCAAGCAGCAGCCGTAGGAGCAAATAATATTACTTGGCTAGAACAAGGAGCAGAACTAATTAACCCTAGTTTAGGGGTATTCAAACTAGCTACCATTGGCAGAGCCTTCCACTGGATGGAACGCGAACTCGTACTTGAACGCCTTTATGAATTGCTTGCAGATGATGGTGCGATCGCACTGCTAAACACTGGTGATAACCCTTGGGTAAGTTCTCTACCCTGGAAACAAGCTGCTGTTGGAGTAGTGAAAAAATGGTTAGGTGAAGAGCGACGAACTGGACAACGAGGACAAGGCACTCGTCAACCAGTCGATCCGCCCCACGAAATTGTAATTGCCAATTCAGCTTTTGCTCGCCAACAAGTGTATGAAGTGCCATTTGAAAAATCCTGGACAGTCTCCAGTTATCTTGGCTACTTATACACCACAGCCTTCTCGCTGAAAATTTTCTATGGTGATAAAGCTGAACAATTTGAAGCAGATATCAAAGAAGCATTACTAGCAGTTGAGCCTTCTGGACACTTTACAGAAGAACTCAAAGCAACAATTCTAGTGGCCTGGAAAAATTAGATACTTACTTTCCTGTCCACTGCGCTGAGGCAGCCCCATCTTCGCAGTTTCCGTCGTTAACGCAAAAGAAAAAAGCAGATGAGCAAAACACGAAAATTTCGTTTAGGTGCATTCATTCAAGCCACCGGACATCATGTTTCTGCTTGGCGACATCCTGATTCACAAGCAGATGCAGGTTTTAATTTCGAGCATTACAAGGAAATTACCCAGACTGCCCAACGTGGCTTATTCGACGCAGTTTTTCTAGCAGACAGCCCAGGAGTTTGGGGCGGCGCTCCGGAAACTCAGAAACGCAATGGTAAACTTGTCCATTTCGAGCCGGTCACACTCTTCTCGGCTTTGTCCTCCGTAACCCAAAACATCGGCTTCATTGCCACCGCCTCGACTACATACGAAGAACCTTACACCTTGGCACGTAAGTTTGCCTCCTTGGATCACTTGAGTAAGGGTCGGGCGGGGTGGAATGTAGTCACCACAGGTAATGAGAATGCCGCACGTAATTTCGGCCTTGAGCATCACCCGGAACACAGCCAGCGTTATGAGCGTGCTGAAGAGTTTGTAGAAGTGGTGAAAGGACTGTGGGATAGCTGGGAAGATGATGCCTTCATCCGCGACAAAGAATCTGGTATCTATTTCGATCCGAATAAACTGCATGTACTCAACCATAAGGGTAAACATTTTTCTGTCAAAGGCCCTTTGAATGTCGGTCGTCCACCCCAAGGCTACCCAGTGATTGTACAGGCTGGAGCCTCTGAAGCCGGACGAGACCTGGCTGCGCGTACTGCTGAGGTAATTTTCACTGCCAATCAAACCCTAGCCGATGCCCAAGAATTTTATGCTGATGTCAAAGGTCGGCTAGCGAAATATGGGCGCTCTCCAGAGGATTTAAAAATCATGCCTGGCGCTTTCCCAATCATTGGGCGTACCGAGTCAGAAGCTCAAGAGAAGTATGAATTCCTGCAATCGTTGATTCATCCCGATGTGGCCTGGGGTATTTTAAAGAACTATTACAAAGGTGTCGATCTGTCGAAATATTCCCTAGATGATGTAGCTCCCGAACTGCCCAACGACACCAACACCAACAAGAGTCGTCTCAAACTAGTTAGGGATTTGGCTACTCGTGGCACTCTGACCCTGCGTCAGTTGTATCTCTCTCTGGCTACCGCACGCGGTCATCGCACCATACTTGGTACTCCCGAAAGCATTGCCGACCAGCTAGAGGAATGGTTCAACAATGGTGCGGCAGATGGCTTTAATATCATGCCGCCAATCCTACCCACAGGATTAGATGACTTCGTTAACCTAGTCGTTCCCGTCCTCCAGAAACGCGGACTTTTCCGTACCGAATATGAGGGCAGTATCTTGCGTGAAAACCTGGGGCTGCGTCGTCCGGGCAATCGTTTTGCTGCTAAACAAGTGGATGAGAGATTGGTGTTGGCGTAAGTAAAGTTTTTACAAATGGTTAAGCCATACCTTTTAAAGCGCACCTTTTGCAGATCGCCGCCTAGGCATTGCATATTTGCGAAATGATTCTTTCTCACGCAAAGGCCTCCGTGCCTTGGGAACTCGTCCACCCTTCGGGTTCTGACTTCTGCCTTGTTTGTAACTTTTTGAAGGAAAAAAACATGACTGAATATAGCCGATTGAAGAGCTCACCCTCTGCCGCAATTAGAGCAACCCTTGATTATCCGGTAATTGACACCGACGTTCACACTAATGATTTCACTCCGGCTCTTGAGGATTACATCGCTAATTACGGCGGTACGAAACTCGTGGACGAATTACGCAAGGCCGAAGCCTCCCGTCTCAACTCCAAGAGCAATGGTAAAGATTGGTATCAACAAACGCCTGAAGAACGTCATTACAACCGCACAATTCGATCGCCTTGGTGGGCGAGAGTCACCCGCAACACTTTGGATCTCGCCACTTACACCCTCCCCGAATTGTTTTATGAGCGTCAGGCAGAGCAGGGGTCAGACTATTCGGTGCTGTTTCCCAACAATGTCCTCGCACCTGCTGGAGCAAGTCAAGAGAACCGTCAAGCACTGCAGCGTGCGGTCAATCATTATCACGCTGATATTTATCGGAAATATAGCGATCGCCTGACACCGGTAGCTGGCATCCCCATGAGTAATCCTCAAGAAGCTATCGAGGAGCTAGAGTTTGCCGTAAAAACACTAGGGCTAAAGGTGATTAATATTCCTGGTGGTGTGAAACGACCAATTAAGGCGATCACTGATAAGTATCCAGCTGCTCAATTCCCCGAAATCGCCAAACATGCTTCTTATATCGACTTTTACGGACTAGATAGTGAATACGACTACGATCCTTTCTGGGCTAAGGTCGTCGAACTGGGCGTACCCATTACTACCCATTACGGCAGTCAGGGGTGGACTGGACGCTCTTCCATCAGTAACTACATGAACAACCATATCGGTCACTTTGCAGATGGTTCGCAAGCATTTGCCAAGGCGCTATTCTTTGGTGGTGTTACCAAGCGTTTTCCCCAGTTGCGCGTAGGTATGCTCGAAGGCGGTGCAGATTGGGGTGCCCATGTCTACATCCATTTGGTGGATCGCTTCTCCAAACGCAATCTCAAGGGACTGCAAAACTACAACCCAGACCTGACTAATGCTGATGAATTGTTTGAGTTGTTTGAGCGATTTGGTGGCGAAATTACTCAAGGATATTCCCTCAGCAAAGAGGAATTAACTAAGAGTGTACTGGGTTCTTCATTCAGCCGTCATAGCCGCGCGCCGATTGGTAGCGAATTGGAAGATTTTGCAGCCGCAGGCATTGAAACAATTGAAGACATCCGCGATCGCTGGGTGAATAGTTTCTTCTTTGGTTCCGAGTCCGACGACCGCACCATTGCAGCAGCATTCAACGACAAAGCCAATCCGTTGGGTGTCAAGATTAACGCCATCTATTCCTCGGACGTTGGTCACTGGGATGTGCCCGATCTCACCGCCCCCTTGGCTGAAAGCTGGGATCTGGTGAAAGAAGGCGTGATTTCTGAAGCTGACTTCAAGTCCTATGTATTTGCTAATCCCTACAAGTTTTATACCGAAGCCAACCCTAATTTCTTCAAGGGTACAGCGGTTGAATCTAAGCTGGGTAACATCGAATCCCAACAAGTGGATAAGAGCTTAGTAATAGCATAAACAAGAGGGGAAAAGGGTAAAGATTATTTTGCCCACCAGGGGCGAGGCTTTAAACCTTTTCCCAGTCTCCAATTCCATCAACAACGACAAATACTTCCATGACGTTACCAACTACTAATCTCGGTAAAACTGGATTGACCGTTTCGCGCCTCTGTCTTGGTACTATGACCTTCGGATTGCAGACAGACGAAGAAACCTCAAGGCGAATCCTCGACACCGCCGCCGATGCTGGCATCAACTTTCTTGATACAGCCGACGTTTATCCGCTTGGGGGCGGTCTTCCTACTGTTGGTAGCACTGAAGAAATCGTTGGCCGCTGGTTGAAAGGGAAACGCGAACATTTTATTGTGGCTACTAAATGCGTAGGTCAGGTAGGCCCTGCGCCTTGGGATCGGGGTGCTTCGCGCAAACATATTCTGGATGCGATCGATGCTTCTTTAAGACGACTGCAAACTGATTATGTAGACTTGTATCAATTGCACTCCGACGATACCTCAACTCCCCTTGATGAAACTCTAGAAGCATTAGATACGGTAGTTCGTGCTGGTAAGGCGCGCTATATCGGGGTTTCCAACTTCTTGGCTTATCGACTCAGCCGTGCCTTGGGTCGCGCCGATGTCCGTAATCTAACTCGCTTCGTCTCGATTCAGCCCCGCTATAACCTATTGTTCCGCGAAATTGAGCGGGAACTATTGCCCCTGGCGAAAGAAGAAGGGCTAGGTGTAATTTCATACAATCCCTTGGCGGGTGGTTTGCTCACCGGCAAACATAGTCTTGCTCAAGGCCCCACCGCAGGTACACGTTTCACCTTGGGTGCTGCCGCAGAACGTTATCAAGAACGCTACTGGCGCGATCGCGAGTTTAATACTGTTGAGGAATTACGCACAGTAGCAGATTTAGCTGGATTGTCACTCACTACCCTAGCAGTAGCTTGGGTGCTGGCTAATCCGATTATCACTGCCCCGATTATTGGCGCTAGCCGCGCAGAACAACTTACTGACACCCTCAAGGCTGTAGAACTGAAGCTTGACGACAGTTTGAAACAAAAGCTAGACGACATCACCAGCGAATATCGCAGAGGAGATGCTCTACGTTAACAACAAATACGATCGCTATCTCATGGATAAATAGCTATGATTAAACGCCGTCGTTTTCTCAATGTTGCTACATCAAGTCTATGTGGTTTTTCTACGGCATATCTGTTAAATAGTTGCAGCCCACAAAGCTCACAGAATGCAGTGCAAACCTCTTTTTCAAATAGTAATACCGCCAATCTAAATTACTCTGATATTAAAACTAAAGTTCTCAACATGGGGTATCAGAGTGCAGGGGATCTGTTCAGAAATCGGAAAGTTTTAGAGAAACGCTTAGAGCCACTGGGAATTGAGGTAAAGTGGTTGCAATTTGCCCAAGGGCCTCAACTCATGGAAGGGATGCGCGCAGGTAGAGTTGATGTCGGATCTGTAGGAGAAACGCCACCAATTTTTGCCCAAGTGGCTGGATCAGATCTTGTTTATGTCGTCGGTACACAAAGAACCCCAACTACAGGGAGAAGTAGTGTGATTGCCGTTCCGCTAGAGTCCCCACTCAAGAGGTTTGAGGAGATTAAGGGACAAGAAGTTTATTTTCAAAAAGGTTCAGCATCGCACTATTTTATGCTGAGAGCTTTGCAGTCCATTGGCTTGACTATCAACGATATCAAAATCAAAAGTATACCGACAATCGAGGCGCGGGGTGCTTTTCTCGAAGGTAGAATTCCAGTTTGGATGACAGGAGATCCGCACTATGCGATCGCTGAAAAAATGGGGCGAATTCGAGTCCTCAGAGATTCTGTCGGGCTAGATTCTCCTGGTGGTTACTATATTGCTGAAAGGAAGTTTGCCCAAGAAAATCCCGGCTTGCTAAAAATTATCATTGAAGAGCTTCATGCTCTTGATAAATGGGCAGAAGCAAATCGAGATGAAGTGAAAAAATTGATGATTACTGAACAAAAGCTTGATGAAGACGTAGCCGCAAGGGTGATGTCTCGTCGCACTTTCGCAGGACGCAGAGGCCTCAGCCCAGCACTGATTGCGGAACAACAACGTGTGGCAGATTTGTTCTTTGAAGCGGGTGTCATACCGAAGAAAATTAACATTCGAGATGCGTTACTTCCGGCTGATTTGTATGCTGCAATCACACCACCAGAAATTATGGTCTAGTAATTTTATAGCGCTTTTCAAACTCTCCAATCCCCGTCTCGGTTGTAAATCTTGCTAAAATCTCCACATTAGTCAGACATTTGTCACCCTTAAGCTCCTTAAGAAAGTAATGTTTTGGTTAGAAACACAACGCCTCATCCTTCGAGACTTACAGCCAAACGATGTGCATCAACTTGCGCCAATACTTGCAAATCCACGAGTAATGGAATTTTCTCCTACTGGAATTCTTTCAGCTTCCCAAATACAGGCGAAAATAGATAGTTTCATAACTTCCTACAAAACCTTGGGATTTGGCAAGTGGGCTGTCATTTTCAAAGAAACTAACCAATTGATTGGTTCCTGTGGAATTGCAATAGTGCAAATTGACAATGTAAACGAACGAGAGATTGGATATCGACTAGATCCAGAGTTTTGGGGTCAGGGGTTAGCAACTGAAGCAGCATCAGCAACAATTCAATACGGATTTGAGCAACTTAAATTTCCGTACATTTTCGGCATTGTTAAACGAGCAAACATAGCATCGGTGAGAGTGCTTGAAAAGTTGGGTATGAGATACGAAAGAGGAACGATATTTCATGGAGTTGAGATGGATATTTATCGGTTAGATGTCATTTATTAACAAGATATTGAAGCCGCGAACAGAGTCTTCTTACTTCATTTTGATGTTTGTCGCTACTCAATTGAATTGTTAGGGAAAAGCTAAAATGATGCTACAAGTTCAACTTTCATGACGAAAAAGTCCAGAAAATCCAAATCTTTTCAACGTGCTGCCGATGCACCAGCCTTGCCAGCGACTCCATTCAGGTTCATTTGCTATTTCGTTAACCAGTTCCGCTGGTGGTATGTAGTAATGGTGATCCTGGAGGTAGTACACGCGACCTGCGGCATTATGTTGCCTTATGCCATTGGTGAGATCATTCGGAGCGTGACGCGATCGACGGGGGACAGCAAGTCCATTTTTGATGTCGTGAGCCAACCCTTGATATTGTTCACCGCCTTGAGTGTGGGTGAAGTGGTATTCGGGCGATCGGCTGGACTCTTGCAGACTATCCTTCATCCGATCCACCGACAGCACATTGTCCGCTCCCTATATGCCTACTTACAACATCATTCACATCGTTACCTCAGCAGCAGTTTTTCCGGGGCATTGGCACATCGGATTAGCGAAACCTCTTTGGGTGTGACCCAGACGATGCAAATGCTGATTACTGAATTTATGCCAGTAATCATCGTCTATACTGTCGCCACAATGTTACTGTATCGCGCCTATCCTCCGCTGGCTGCACTCGTGGGGGCGTGGGCAGTTCTCTTCATCAGTATTTCGTTCTGGCTGGCAACTCGCTGCCGAATTTACTCCCGAAAAGCCGCAGCCGCCAGAAGTGAGACAACTGGCATCATTGTAGATGCAGTCACAAATCTCACTAGTAGCCGACTATTTGCTCGCCTGGGTTTTGAACGACGTTATTTGAATGACCAATTAACGCATGAACTCAAACAGGTGAGAAAGTCCAATTGGTACTCGGAGCGAATTCGCTGGTTTCAGTTTATCTCAGCAGCAGTCCTGAAAATTGGCACTTTGTATTACTCGCTCTCACTTTGGAGTCAGGGAACGATCGCAGCTGCGGATTTCGTCGTAGCAACTAGTCTGTCGCTGTTAATCATTAGTGAAGCACGCAATTTGAGCCGACGCTTTCTGGAATTTTTTGAACATATCGGTAATGTCGCCAATGGTGTCTTCACTATCATTCAACCCCATGAGATTATCGATCGGGATAGTGCGATCGCTCACTCAATCACCCAAGGTAAGATTGAATTTCGGCGAGTGAATTTCAGCTACTCGGCTGGGAAAAAAGTATTCGACAACCTTTCTATTACCATCCAACCAGGTGAGCGTGTCGGACTGGTTGGCTTCTCTGGTTCTGGAAAATCCACCTTCGTCAATCTGATTTTGCGTCAATTCGACCCACAATCAGGACAGATTCTCATTGATGGGGTCGATATTCGAGACATGACTCAGGATGCCCTACACGCCCAGATCAGCTTGATTCCCCAAGATCCATCTCTGTTCCATCGGACGTTGCTGGAAAATATTCGTTACGGGCGATTGGAGGCAACCGATGAGGAAGCCATTGAGGCGGCACGCCAGGCTTATGCTCACGATTTTATCGTGCAGATCAAAGAGGGTTATGATTCTTTGGTAGGCGAACGCGGTGTCAAACTGTCGGGAGGACAGAGGCAGCGCATTGCGATCGCTCGGGTGATCCTCAAAGACGCACCGATTCTGATCTTGGATGAAGCCACTTCCAGCCTTGATTCGATCACCGAAAAAGCCATCCAAGATACCCTAGATTTAGCGATGAATGGGAAAACGGTCATTGTGGTGGCCCATCGGCTGTCTACTATCGCCCATCTAGACCGCATTTTAGTGTTTGACCAAGGTCGCATTGTCGAAGATAGTACCCATGCCAAACTGCTAGCACGCGGCGGTGCTTACTATAGGTTATGGAAAATGCAGGCAGGTGGATTCCTACCTGTAGAAGGCAACAATCAGAATCTATCCGAACTGCAAACAGGATACAGCAGAATTCAGGATTCAGAATTCAGAATTCAGAAGTAAAACACGCTTTATACCTAGCTTTCAAAGCTAGGTTATGTAACTCACCCTGCGGGTGACGCTCGTGCCGACGCTCGTTCGCTCTTAGTTAGCGTCTCACGCCACTTGCTCCACTTGGGGAAACCCCAAGACCCACAAGGGGTGACGCTCCTGCATCGCTAACGCTGCGCTAACGGCAGTTCCTCTTTGGGGAAACCACCATCGCTCTTAGCGTCTCCCCTTGGGAGAAGACCGGACTGCCTCACCGCAGTGGCTCCCCTTGGGAGAGGACTCGCGCAACGCTTGCGCTAACAGCACTTTGCTATCGACGCAAACCCTTACGGATTCGGCAGTTCCTCTACTTGGGGAGACCCCAAGACCGGACTGCCGACGCTCGATGACTCGCTACCGCTTCGCTAACACCGCCAAGACAGCAAGTGCTTCACCGTACTGTTTCACCGCGCTGCTTCACCAACTTGAAATTTGCTGTAGTTATGAGTATCGGAGCGCAGTCAGACAACTCGCCTAATTTTTGACTTCGATTTTATCAAAATCATTTTTTGCAAGTTATGACTAAACTATTCAACACTCAACGCCGCCGTTTTATCAAGCTTGGTATAGCAGGTTTATTAGGTTTATCAACTTCATTTGCCATCAGTAGTTGCAAGACAAATACCCAGCAAGCAAAAACATCTGCTACTACTACAAATGTGGCTGCTAGTGGGATTAAAATCAATGTGTTGCGGATGGGCTACCAACAAGCCGGTGATTTAGTCAGAGTATCTGGTGTTTTAGAAAAACGTCTAGAACCCTTGGGAATCAAAGTAGAGTGGCTGCAATTTGCCCAAGGGCCACAACTGATGGAAGGTATGAATGTCGGCAAAATCGATTTGGGATCGGTAGGCGATACGCCACCTATTTTTGCCCAAGCAGCTGGTGCCAATATTGTTTATGTTGTAGGCCGGAGTCCTGCAACAGGAAAAGGAAGTGCGATCGCTGTTCCTCCCGAATCGCCACTTAAAGAGTTGAAGGACATTAAAGGGCAGAAGGTAAACTTTCAAAAAGGGTCTGCTTCACACTACTTTATCCTGCGTGCTTTAGATGAAATAGGTTTGAAATACGAAGATATTCAAGTCATAAGTATGTCTAGCATAGAAGCTCGTGATGCTTTTCTTCAAGGTCAGATTCCTGTCATCGTATTTGGCGATCCACACCTTGCTATTGCAGAAAAACAAGGTAGAGTGCGTGTTCTCCGCACGGGAGAAGGGCTAGATTCTCCTGGTGGATACTATATTGCCGGACGTAAGTTTGCCACAGAAAATCCAGAACTGTTGCGAATTGTCATTAAAGAAATGCACAAGATTGGTAAGTGGGCAGAAGAACATCCTCAAGAGACAGCAAAACTGCTTGCACCTAAAACAAAACTTGCTTTGGATATACAAGAAAAGGTGGTTCGCCGTAGCAGCTTTCAATTAACTCCAATGGATGCTAAACGCATCAAGGAACAACAACGAGTCATCGATTATTTTTACAAAAATGGCTTGTTACCCAAACCTCTCAATATTCAGGAAACATTGCTGACTCCCGAACAATATGCTGCAATTACACCAGCCTCTCTTATTAGCCAGCGATGATAGTAAAAGTGACTGGGGACTAGGGATGAGATTGGAGAAAGGGTAAGGGGGCAGAGGTAAAGGAGAAGAGACAGAGGATAGTTACCGATATATTTTCTTGTTCGCTTTTCCCTTTTCGCTTTAACCTTTTCCCCCCTGCTCACACAGTGATGGGATATTTTTTTAGTTGGAAGTCCCTTAGCTACCCTCATACTCTTGTAATGCTCCTAGTTTGGCAATTCCCGGCCAGATTGCAGCTACAGCAATTACCACTGCAATCGTGCCAATTCCACCACCAACTACAGAGATGATTGGGCCAAATAAGGCTGCTGTTAAGCCTGATTCAAAGCCTCCTAACTCGTTAGAGGCACTAATAAATACACTATTGATGGCCGCAACCCGACCGCGTAAATTATCTGGCGTTCTAATTTGCACTAAGGTATGGCGAATTACAACGCTAATCGTATCTAGTGCGCCACTCAGTACTAGCATTAGCAGTGATAGCCAAAACCAACGAGATAGCCCAAAGATAATTGTCACAACGCCAAAGCCAACTACTGACCAGAGTAATGCTGGCCCAGCTTGGCGTAACGGCGGCAAATACGCCAGTACAATCGCCATAAACAAAGCACCAATGGAGGGCGCTGCTTGGAGGTAGCCCAACTCTAATGGCCCTACCTGCAAAATATCCTTGGCGAAGATGGGTAGTAGGGCGATCGCACCCCCTAGCAAGACTGCAAACATATCTAAGGTAATGGCTGCTAAAATCAATTGATTTTCCCAGACAAACTTAGCCCCAGCGGAGAGTGCTTTGAGTGAGATTGGTTCTGTGGAACGAATTGTTTTTTGTTTTGAGATCGCCGCCGTTAAGATAAAACACATAAATCCAGCGATCGCAGCTAGCACATACACCCCTGTAGCACTTCCCAAAAAAGCAATGCCAAATCCTCCCAAAGCTGGGCCGATGACTGAGGCTAACTGAAAGCTACTACTATTCCAAGTGGCTGCATTCGTAAAGGCTCTGACAGGTATTAATTGCCACATCAATGCATCACTGGCAGGCTTTAAGAAAGCCCTGGCGATACCTGTTAATGCCAAGCAGGTGTAAATTAAAACTACTGCGCCCTGAGTCCAGGAAAGTACCGCCAAAGCTAGCGAACATAAGGCTAATAAAAGTACTGACAACAACATTGTCAGTTTGCGATCGCGGCGATCGGCGACATCACCAGTAATCAAGGTGAGGGCAATCATCGGCAAGACTTGGGCTAATCCAACACCACCTAATGCTAAAGCTGAATTTGTGCGATCGTAGAGTTCCCAGCCAATGGCCACGGTCTGCATTTGTGACCCAACGAACAAGAGTAAGCGCCCAATCGTAAATAGGCGATAGTCTCGAAACCTCAGCGCTGCAAAAGGATCGTGTTTTGCAGACTTAGTGTTGGGGAGGTTTAATTTCCGTTTGCTCGAAGACATTTTTTAGTAGAGCCAACCCTTCTTCTATATGGGAAATTTGTTCTTCTGTAAGACCTGTCAAAAGGTCGGCAATATGAGCGCGAGTTTGGTCTTGGGATTGCTTTAAATGATGCTTTCCCTCTTGGGTCAGATTGAGGAGAACTCGCCGCCGCTCTTGCGGATCGTCACTACGTTGCACCAAGTTGCGTTGTACTAGCCGTTCTGTTGTCGCTGATGCTGTCGCACAGGTGACACCTAGATGCTCTGCCAAATCAGATAAGGAAGCACCTGGACTGCGGTTGAGAAATGCTAGCGATCGCAATTGCGGTATAGATAAAGAAGCGGCATTATGAACTCGCATATCCGCTCGGATAAACCGCATCACTAACGGAATTGTATCCATCACTCTGGTAGCACATTCTTCAGAAGTTGCGCTTTGCAAAGGTTTACCAAGAGTCATGGGCTATTTATTCTCCTAATTACATTGCTACTCGTGGATAAAGTCGTCCACAGATTAGGGTCAAGCCTATTAATGTTAACAAGAGAATTGTACAGTCCCAACCAAAGCCATAAAGACTAGTTCCATTTGCTAACATCGTGCCACGTAATGCGTCCACTTCGTAAGTCAAGGGATTAACGTGAGATAGGAACTTTAACCAGTTCGGCATGATAGAAATGGGATAGATGGCATTACTAGCAAAAAACAACGGCATAGTTAACAACTGCCCAATTCCCGTCATCCGTTCTCTAGTTTTTACCAAACAGCCAATAATTAAAGAAAAAGTGCAAAAACAACCTGCTCCCAGCATGACAATTAATAGCACTTGGATAAAAGCTAGAGGATAAAGGTTGAGTTTGACACCTAACAGTAGTGCTAATCCATAAATGACAAATACCTGTGATAAACACCGTACTCCACAGGCTAAGGATTTACCTAATACCATTGCTACCCTGGGTGTCGGACTAGCCAAGAATTTATGCACAACTCCTAAGTCTCGCTCCCAGATCAGCGTCATCCCACCCGTAAAAATTGCGACAAACAACACGCTTTGGGCCAGAATACCCGCAGTCATGAAGTCTAAATAACGTAAGTCGCCTGTAGGAATTGCCCGAATACGGGTGAATACTTGCCCAAAGATTAGGAGCCACAGTGATGGTTGCACGGCTCGGACTATTAAATCAGTGGGATCGTGCCTTAGTTTCCGCACCTCCATTTCTGCAATTACAAGAGTTTTTGTAAATATCTGCATAATTGCAGAGATAAAATTGGCTCGGCGAGCAGGTTTTGCCTTAACCCAACCGTTGAGCTGTACGTCTGGTTCTTGCTGTATCACGGTAGTTGACTCCTGATGTTAATTGGTCTCCTGTGTAGTGAATAAAGACATCATCCAAAGTTGCATTCGGCTTACCCAAAGAAGCTTTTAAGTCGCTAGGTGTGCCTGTTGTCACAACTTGACCTTGCTGCATAATGACCACTCTGCTACACAGATTATCAGCCTCTTCTAAAAAGTGAGTAGTTAAAAATATGGTTGTACCGTAATCTGTACGGAGTTGTTGCACAAGTTGCCATACCTGAGTGCGGGCAATTGGATCTAGTCCTACAGTCGGTTCATCAAGGAACAAAATTCGGGGTTGGTGCATGATGGATTGGGCAATTTCTAGCTTGCGGATCATGCCACCAGAGTAGTTACGTACCAGACGATGAGCTGCTGCTTGCAAACCCATGAAATCTAGAACTTCTCGGATACACCTTTGCCTTCGGTTGGTAGGAATGTCATATAGCTTGGCAAAGATTAAGAGATTTTCGTAACCTGTAAGACTACCATCAGCAGAAAGAGCTTGGGGTACATAGCCAAATAGCCGCCTGACAGCCGCAGCTTGATGAGTTACATCATAGTCAGCTATAGTTGCTCTGCCTGCACTGATTGGTAGTAGCGCAGTCAACATCTTTATTACTGTGCTTTTGCCTGCCCCATTAGGACCGAGTAAGCCAAATACCTCACCTTGTTCTACAGTAATACTCAAATTATCTACGGCGATCGCTTTACCGAAGTAACGCGTCAGTCCTTGTGTCTCTAAAATCACTGCTTTAGGCTTACTATGAAGTGGTTCTGACAAATCAGCGTTTCCTCTAAGTGTTGTCACGACTTTAATGTGCTTCTAATATTTAGTTAATCTAACTATTAGGATCGCACATTTTATCTGAAAGTCAAGAGTCTGTTTTGTGTTGGGCGAATTCTGCTATTTCTATACGATTTCCACCAGGGTCGCGGATAAAAAAGCGATTGTACTCTGGTAAGGATTGGCGATCGCTAATATTTTCTACCCCATGAGCTTGGAGATGTATGGCGAATGCTTCTAAGCTGTGAACTCGGAAACATATATGCCGCCTAGATACTTGGTTATTTATCTGCTTTTCTATACCGACGTGGATCTGAATATCTCCCAGTAAATACCATGCGCCTCCATTAGCTTGGAGAGCCTCTGGTTTAGTAATTTCTGTGAGTCCCAAAACTTGGCTGTAAAAAAACAGCATGGCGTTCTCTGCTTCAGGAGAGGATGTCACCTGAATATGATCGATTGCATTCAGCCACACTTTGATTTCCTCCATTTGTTTCATGCTTGATTATGAAGTCATAGTGACTAGCTCTGTCTTGCGCCTCTGGGAATAATTGGGGGCAATAGCAGCTTATGTATATTAATTTACTTATTTTTAACTTTTTGTTAAATTAAAGTTAATGTTTACTAAACCTATTGATTTACCGTAGTTAGGCTTTTAGCCATAACTCTAGCAATAGGTGCAGAATTTCGTTCCATCTCTTTAGAAGGAATCTGGTAATGGGAGATATGTTGATTACCGCCAACGATTGGCCGCACATAGCATTTAGACTAGCTCTAGCACTTGGGGTTGGTTGCATGATTGGATTCAATCGTCAACAAGGGGGTAGACCGGCAGGAATGAGAACATTCATGTTGGTAAGCATGGGAGCAGCATTATTCGTGATGATTCCTTTGCAGGCTGAGGGTGATAGTCCCTATGCTGCTACCAACGCCTTGAGCCGAACGATTCAAGGTGTAGCTACCGGGGTGGGATTTCTCGGAGCCGGATTGATTCTACAAGAGTCTCCCAGAAAATCTGTGAGGCCAAAAGTACGGGGATTAACGACAGCCGCCTGTGTCTGGACTGCGGCGGGATTAGGAGCAGCAATCGGCTGTGGTTTATGGCCAATGGGATTAATAGGAGGACTACTGACCCTAATTACCCTGAGTGGAGTAAAACGGCTCAACCGTTCATTTGAATTTCTAGTGGGTCAGGACAAAAAAGGGGCTGCTGAGGATTTCATAAATACCTCTGATGATGACGATGATTGAGACTCACAATGACTTCTTCTGTAAGTATTTTGTTGCTAAATATCGCCCTGATGCTCAGAATCGCGATCTTAGAAAACTATACAGGTTGTAAAACTAACTTTTTTCTACTTGCTTGGTACTATATTTCTCCAGCAAGAATTGCTTGAGGTGTGGTTGCTCTAAACTAATTCCTAAGTCGGTGGCTTTTTGCGTGATTTGCTCATAAGTCAGACCTTCGTGAATCGCATTGGCAATCAAGGCAATTCCCGATGCTCTAGCACCAGCAGCACAGTGAATTAAGATCGGCTTCGGTAAATCCGCAATTTCCTGAAGTGCTGCCTTTGTTAACTCTTGATCTGGTTCTGTAGATTTCAAGGGGATATGGGCGTATTGCAGTCCAGCCGTTTCTGCTTGTTGTTGTTCGTTACTCAAGAAACCCTGCTCATCATTCAATCGCAGATTTATAACTGACTTAAACCCCTCAATTGCTGCTTGTTGTAATTGCTCCGGGGTCGGTTGTCCAGCCGAACTCAGATCGTTGCCGATCTTCTTAGTATTTATCATTGTTAATACACTAAACCGATAGATTTATCGTATTTTAACAGTAATATTATCAATCCTATTTCAGTTCATCAGCTTGGGATCTTTCCAGCAGGACTTGCCTTTCTGGCTTGGTTGTGGAATGATGCTTTATATAAAATACGGTAAATCAGTCGCATTGCCGTAGTATAGCTATAAATATCAAGAACAATCCACTCTCAACAAGATTGTAAACTACACCCTAAAATGACAAGCACAGAAATTCGTACAACTCAAGTTAAAGTCCCAAACGCTGATTTGCAAATTGATGCTTACTTAGCTGAACCAGCAAAAGAGGGAACTTTCCCCGCCGTTATTGTGATTCAGGAAATCTTTGGGGTTAATATTCATATTCGGGAAGTTGCCGAAAAGTTTGCCAAGGAAGGGTATGTGGCGATCGCTCCCGCGCTCTATCAACGTACTGCTCCTGGTTTCGAGGCTGCATACACTCCAGAAGATATCCAGCGTGGCAGAACCTATAAAGAGCAGACCACAGCAGAAGAAATATTGAGCGATATTCAAGCCGCGATCGCCTATTTGAGAACTTTGCCAAATGTCCAAGGAGATGCGATCGGCTCTATTGGTTTCTGCTTTGGTGGTCATGTTGTCTATTTAGCAGCCACTCTACCAGACATTAAAGTTACCGCTTCTTTCTATGGTGGAGGGATTACCAACTCTACACCCGGTGGTGGTGAACCCACTATCACCCAAACTTCCAAGATTAAAGCCCCTATTTACGCCTTCTTTGGCACTGAAGATAAAGGAATCCCCTTAGAACATACAGAACAGATTGAAGCAGAGTTAAAGAAACATCAGATTCCTCATGACATTTTTCGCTATGTTGGCGCAGAACATGGCTTCTTCTGCAACCATCGCGCCAGCTACAATCCCGAAGCTGCGGCCGATGCTTGGCAACAGGTTCTAAAACTATTCCAAAGAAACCTTCAGTTGCAAACAGTTTAGATATCAGGCGTTGCTGAATATAAAAAGACATCACTGTTCGGCAAGTTTTTGCTAAGTAATCCAGCAGAATTATTTAAACAAGGGCAATGGGCAATAGTTCTTGACTTATCGCCTGACTTCATTTGTAATCAATTTTGCTTAACTACTTATTACTCTTTTAACGTTGTATGAAGATAGTCCTTGATTTTCCGAAAAAAGTGTGTAAAGCTTTTTTATATACAAACTACGGCAAATCGACCGATAAATAGTAGTAGTTTTTGGAGTGCGATCGCCAAAGGCAGGGCAAGATTATCGCACGCAGTCATCATTGCTACTGAAGGCTGTGCTTTTTTAAGCCAAGCACTAGGTTGCAATGTGTTGGGGATGGATCGGTTACAGTGTTTGAGGCTGGTGCGAGAATGTCGGAGATGGAACTTTCTAAGCTTAGGCATCGCACCTGCTTTTTTACTCATTAGCAAAACTCAGATTTGATAAAAGCAGAAGAATTAGGTACTAGGAACAAACTGGCGATCGCCTAAGCTTAATTTTCTATCTTTAATCCAAAAGATGAAATGTCATATTTGCATTAATTTTGCCAGAATAATATCTGCAACAAAGCATTGGATGCACTGCTGAAAATTTACCGAAAAAGCGACTATTAAGGGAGTTGTCAGCTTTGAAAATTATTCTACCAATAGACGTTGCTACAGAACTTGAGCCACATTTACCTGATGACATAGCAGTTGTGCGTGTGGATAGTGAAGGCAACTTGGATGGCGATGCTACAGATGCTGAGGTTTACTTTAGCTGGTTTTTCCTCAAACTGACGACGTTGCATCGAGTCCTAGAATCTGCACCTGAACTGCGTTGGCATCATGCACCAAATGCAGGTGTAAATCACATCATTACACCCAAATATATAGAACGCAACCTGATTTTGACTAACGGTGCGGGGGTTCATGCGATTCCCATTGCCGAATTTGTCATTGCCTATATGCTGTCCTATGCCAAGCAACTACCCAGATTACACCAACAACAGACTCAACACCGTTGGCAAAAAGGTCTGCCAATTCAAGAATTACTAGATAAAACCTTATTAATTATTGGTGCAGGTGGAATCGGGCAAGAAATTGCTTCCCGTGCTAAAGCTTTTGGGATGCGGATTTTTGGGAGTCGCCGTCACCCACAACCACTATCTAACTTTGACAAAGTGGTAGGTGCAGATGAATGGAAAGCACTTCTGGGCGAAGCTGACTATGTTGTAATTGCCACACCTTTGACCTGGGATACTAAAGGCATGATTGATGCTGAAGTCCTGCGCTTAATGCGTCCCAATGCTTATTTAATTAATATTGCTCGTGGTGCAATTGTGGATGAATTTGCACTTATCAAAGCCTTGCGGGATGGTGAGATTGCTGGTGCTGCTTTAGATACTGTGTTCGCCGAACCGCTACCATCAGAAAGCCCCTTGTGGTCGTTACCCAACGTTTTTATTACACCTCACTGTTCTGGTAATTCTCCCAGAGTTAAGGAGCGATCGCTTGCTCTTTTTCTCGACAATTTCACACGTTATCGCCAGGGCAAACCTCTACGTAACATCGTAGATCAAAGAGCGGGTTATTAATTCATTAGTACTACTTTGATGATTCCTCTTTCGCAGTTAAGACGGCAGCAAATCGGTAGCTTTTTAGTTACAAGTTCGATCGCTGCTGGTTGCACTCAAACTACCACTAACTCTACAGCAATACCTGTAAGTAACCAAACTTCAGAAAAACCCCAAGTGATTCGATTGGGGTATCAAAAAGGTGGGGTGATTCCCATCGCACGTCAACGTGGCGAATTAGAGCGTCAGCTACTAACTCAAAATATCAAAGTAGAGTGGAGTGGCCCCTTTGACCGTTGTGCAACACTCCTGCAAGCCCTCAATAGTAATCGAGCTGATATTGGTGGGTGTGGTGATATTCCTTCCATCTCTGGAATTGCTGCTGGACAGCCTCTTTGTATCGGTTCTTTACAGCGTCCTCAACCAGATTCTTTAAGCAATGCCATCTTAGTTCGTGGTAATTCCTCTATTAGGAAACCTGATGATTTAGTAGGTAAAAAAGTCGCAGTTAATCAAGGGGGTGCAGGAGAATATTTGCTATTAAAAGTTTTAGAAAAAGCAAATATTCCCAAAGAAAAAGTCCAGCGAGTTTATCTATCGCCAAATGATGCTGCACCAGCTTTGTACCAAGGTGCTGTTGATGCTTGGGCAGTTTGGGAGCCTTATATTTCCATTGCTCAACTAGAAAATCATGCACAAAGAATTACCACTACTCACCCCGCTCCTACCTACGGTGTGATGGTGGTTCGCACTGATGCTGCTAAAGAAAATCCCGTGGTAGTGAAAGCGGCTCTGACTGCTTTGAGTCAGGATGGAGAATGGCTGAATCAAAATACTGATGCGGCGGCAGCTTATATGGTTAAACAGCTAAAAGTTTCTGATGCTGTGGCTAAACAGGCGACTAAGAATCGAGGTCGAGAATCTTACGTTTTTCCTAGTGATGAAGACATCAGCAATCTGCAAAAAACTGCTGATTGGCTATTAGAGCAAAAAATTATTCCTCAACGAGTAGATATTGCAGCTGCGGTGTGTCCTTTGGAAAGTGCAAGTAAATAGTAGATATGTGAAAGTTAGTTTTTTTGACGAACCACATAGACGCGTCAGCGGTGAGGTAGTGCGTTGGGCGGGTTCCCGCAGGGTAGGACGCGAAGTAAAAGAAAAAGATTAAGAATTTCAGCAAGAAATTAGAATCACTACTCTGTGAAATTCAAAAGTTAAAGCTCTAACTTTCTATGTCTGTAGCGAGACAAATTCATATTCCCAATTTGTTAATTAAATATAGGAGTAAAACTGTATGCCGCTTGAATTTATTGGCATGATTGGCACGCGAGAAGCATCAGAATTACATGGTACTGCTGTATCGTTAACGGGAGGAAGTATAGATACTGCTTATGTCCGCAAGTTTGCAAAAGTCCATGAAGATGGTGGATTTGACAGGGTGCTAGTTGGATACAGTTCTACAGGGCCTGATGGTTTTAATGTTGTGAATTATGCGGCCAATGTCACAGAAAAACTGAAGTTTTTATTGGCTCATAGACCGGGTTTTGTCGCTCCTACTTTAGCAGCACGCAAGCTGGCAACTTTAGATCATTTTACTAGTGGTCGCGTTGCTGTGCATATCATTACTGGTGGTAGTGATGCCGAACAACAACGGGATGGTGATTGGCTTGACCACGATACCCGCTATCGTCGTACCGATGAATATCTCGACATTGTGCGGCGAGTCTGGACAAGTGAGGAACCATTTGATTATGAGGGTGAGTTTTACCAAGTTAAACAAGCATTTTCGGAGGTCAAACCATTACAAAAACCTCATCTTCCTATCTACTTTGGTGGTGCTTCTGGCGCGGCTGTAGGTGTCGGTGCAAAACACAGTAATGTCTATGCTTTTTGGGGAGAACCGATCGCTGCTATTAAACAACGCATTGCTGAAGTCAAAGCCGCCGCACCACCAGGAAAGTCTTTAGGGTTTAGTGTTTCCTTACGTCCGATTTTGGCTGAGACGGAAGAGAAAGCATGGGAGAAAGCACGATATATTCTCTCGCGTGTTAAAGAAAACCGTGCTAAAGCAGGGATTCAACTGCCATCTGGTACTTCAGCCAGACCCCAAGCCGTTGGTTCGCTGCGGCTGCTGGAGTTTGCTAAAGATAGCGAAATTTACGATAAGCGTCTGTGGACACCTATTGCAACTGTTACAGGAGCCTATGGTAATACTACTGCTTTGGTAGGAACTCCCGAACAAGTAGCAGAATCATTATTTGACTATTACGAAGCTGGAGTGACAACACTTTTGATTCGTGGTTTCGATCCGGTAGAGGATGCGATTGCCTATGGTCGAGATGTGATTCCGTTAGTACGCCAAGAAATACAGCGACGAGAACAACAAACAGCTACCATTGCCTAGGATGCCAAACAAGGACAGCAACAGCGTCCCCAAAAATTACTTCCCATTTTTGATGAGGCGATCGCATCTCAACAAGAGGTCGCTGATACTTTTTTCCAAACGGGTAGGATTTCATTACAAGTTGATGTAAAGCCATTATGGGACAGTAGTTTTAATAAAGATATCGCCAAATGCAATTAGCACTGTCTCCATAAGGTAGGAGTTGAAAGTCAAATGTCAAAATCTCCCGTTTTAGCAGCTACTACAACATCTTGCCCCAATCTGTTGGAACTGGTCGAGTCACTAGCAGTTGATTTTGCTAGTCGTGCTGCCGCCCACGATCGCGACGGTTCTTTCCCTTTCGAGAATTTTGAGATTCTCCATAAAGCACAACTGTTAAGTCTCACCGTTCCCAAAGAATTTGGTGGTCAAGATGCAGGGTACCCTACTGTCTGTCAAGTAATTGAAAAGATAGCTAGTGGTGATGCTTCTACGGCTTTGGTGTTGACAATGCACTACCTCCAACATGCCAACGCTGCCCAGACTCGTCGTTGGCATCCCACAGTTTACGAACGGCTGTGTCGGGAGTCAGTAGCAGGTATTGCTCTACTCAATGCTGCCCGTGTGGAACCGGAATTAGGCACACCAGCTAGAGGAGGACTACCAGCAACGATCGCCAAACAAACAGACGATGGCTGGCTAGTTACTGGTCACAAACAATACACTACGGGCAGTCCGATTTTAAGTTATTTTGTCGTTTGGGCGCGGACAAATGAAGAGGAACCACGAGTGGGCAGTTTCCTTGTACCGCGTCACTTTCCTGGTGTGAGGATTGAGGAAACTTGGGATCATTTAGGGATGCGAGCTACTGGTAGCCATGACTTGATTTTAGAAGATGTCTTGATTCCTGGAGAATATGGTTTGGATATTCGTCCTCTCAAAGCTTTTGCAGCACCAGATCCACTAAAACTGGCGGGTGTAAGTTTGTGGTTGAGTGCCTTGTATCAAGGGGTAGCGACGGCAGCACGAGATTGGTTAGTTGGGTATTTAAATGAGCGATCGCCTACTAATTTAGGTGTAAGTCTAGCAACTTTGCCCCGGTTTCAAACAGCTGTTGGTGAAATCGAGGCATTACTTTACGCCAACCACCAACTAATTTACAGCTTGGCAACTGACATCGATCTAGGTCAATACGATAGCAAAGTTGGTTTACAAGCGCAAACAGTGAAATATCTGGCTACAAGTAATGCTATTCGCGCTGTGGAAATTGGACTCGAACTGATTGGTAATCCGGGTTTATCCAAGAAAAATCCTCTGGAAAGACATTATCGCGATGTACTTTGCAGTCGCATTCATACACCGCAAAATGATGCAATTTGTTTGTCTCTAGGGAAATCAGCACTCTTGTAGAGACGCGATTAATCGCGTCTCTACTCAACACTTACAACTATTTTAATGACGAGTGTAGGAACGCTCAAACTGAATTTTGATTTTTTGGGCAAGAACTGCTAAACCAACTGACACAAGAGCAGTTGAAACTAATGCTATTTTTAGTTGATAAATATCTACGAGTATAGCCGCAGATGCAAGAGCGATCGCCACTCCTACAAAGATATTTTTCAGCCTATTTGTTAGCCGATAAGCTCGATTGCAAGAACTACAAATTTGTGTATGTTGTAAAAATCGGTCTTGCGATGTTGAATTTTGTTTCAAGTCCTCCATGCCAAGATTTTTTGCGGAAGAATAGCCTTGATAAAATGGCAAAGATGTACCAAATTTATCTAGCCACTTGCGATATTCCAGCACCAACGTGTCAGACGTTTTGAGCGGTAGATATATTTCTTTCAAATTTTTTCCCAAACGCTCAATTTGTGCTTGTTGTTGCACAACAAGTTGTAAATCGCCTTCCAAGATTTTGTTTCGCAACAAGACGTGATCTAACCAACGAGGTGCATACTTAATTTTCCAATTGAAAAAGTTACCATAATTTCTGAGTAAAATTCGGCATTTATCTTTACCGACAGGGATGGAATACAAAGCTATCCCACCAAACCAACCTCGTTGTTCAACCTTAATTTGATAAATAATTAAGTTGGGAGCAATGAAATCTAAAAGATTCCAAGGCTGATTGGGTGTACGTATCTTCTTATATCGTCCACGAATTCCTTGATATGAGCTTTCAATAACTTCCATTGCCAACGGTTGGGCATCTTCTCGATTGCCCATAATGCCATCATGGCTAATAGGAATGTGAGCTGGGTCGATAACGTTTTCGATGAAATAGCCTTGATTGTAAGGGAGGTCACGCATGTAGTCTATTGTGACAAATCCCGGTTTTTCTAAATCTGCTAGGGTGGGGATAACATCATCAACAGCAGTTTTATTTTCTTCCGCCCACATCCACACGATACCTTGGTGTTCTACAACTTTAAAAGATGACACGCAAGCATTAACAGGAATTTTGGCATCAGCAGGTAACTGAGGAATGTGCAGGCATTTACCATCTGTACTAAACTGCCAACCATGGTATGAGCACTCAATTTTGCCGTCTATAACTTGTCCGTCGGAGAGTCTAGCTGCACGGTGAGGACAACGATCTGTTAAACAAACAAGTTGTCTATCTTGATTTTTGAATATGACAAAAGGTTCGTCGTACAAGGAAAAGCTATATGAACGGTCTTTTGGCAAATCTTGAACAAAACAGACAGGATACCAACATTGCCGCCAGTTAAATTCTTGCTTTTCTTCAGAGGTATCATAGTTAGAAGTTGGCGGTGTCTCTATTTTTAATGTCATCATATCCTCCTGTTGCGATTATTTTATCTGTCCTTATATATGTTACATAAACAATTTTTAGACAGAGAGAGTCTCAAGAGATAGTTATATTTTTGACAGCCTAATATTGCAAACTAAATACTTTTGATATGAATAGCGTGAATGCTCCAGAACTGTTGTAAATAAACTTTTATTCTTGTCCTCAGTTGGATCTAAAAGAGCGATCGCAGTTTTAGCTATTAATTTTCAACCAGAACTGTCACAGCTGCGATCGCTATCAACATTTCATCATTTTTATCGTTGAGAGATTCAATAGCTCGTCCCTGCACCACCATTCCCCCGAATTCAACGGTGAGGGTTTTTTTGCCAAAGGGTAGTACGGCTAGTACCTCGTCTTCTCTAACTTGTTCTGGATAGGGGACTGCAACTTGGACTTCCACAATCATGTCATTGGGGTCACTTAAACCAGCGACTTCCCAAACACCAGGTAAAGCATTATGAGCGATCGCATTACGTACAGCTCTAGCTGCTGCTATTGTTGGCTCTTGTCCGTGCTGATCTATTCCCATACCCATCTCGATAATCAAGCGTTTACGATTCACAACTACCACCTAGAAATCTTTCCTTTTCACTTTATCGCTCAACAAACAAGCAGCATACTCTCTGTGAGAGGGATTATTAAGTCTTTGGGTAGAGCATGGTTACTTGTGGGGAGCAGAGGAGGAAAGTATAGGTGGTCAAATATTCTTTATTGCACTTCATCTGATATCCCAGAACCGTTATCTTTAATAGGGATGGCAATGTAGTTTTGACTAGCTAACACTTCAGTACAAATTAATTGCTTAGGAAGTTTCAGGGTTTGGTGAGAGTTTATAGCTGGCACAAAAGCATCTTGCGTCCATATGAATTACGAATTAGTACAAGTACGGTCATCCCGTAACTTTAGTGTTCCAAAACCCACGCCGACTCTTGCTGTCCCCATTTGAATGTGGCAAATGTTACTATAACTGCCATCATGATTAATCGCCGACAATTTCTTACAACTTTGGGGCTTGCTACCTTGGGCACTCAGATGCCACCATTGATTGCTCAAGGAGAGCTATCCCCAAACACCATCCTCAAACCATCCCGCCTGCAAGTGGGTGATACAGTGGGATTAATCGCCCCTGCGGGTGTTTTTGAACCCAAATATATCGAAGTAGTAAAGCAATATCTCAAAGAGTTAGGATTAAAAGCTAAACTTGGGGCGCATATTTTAGACCGCTATGGCTATTTAGCTGGTAAAGATGCCGATCGCGCTGCGGATGTAAATGCAATGTTTAGCGATCGCTCTGTTAAAGCGATTATAACTGTGCGCGGTGGTTGGGGCTGTAACCGAATTTTACCTCTACTCAACTATCCTTTGATTCGCTCTCATCCCAAAATCATCATGGGATACAGCGATATTACATCCCTGTTGTTAGCAATTAATGCCCGCAGTCAGATGATTACTTTTCACGGCCCAGTCGCTACGTCTACCTGGAGTCCGTTTATGCTCGATTATCTCAAACGCATTCTTTTTGATGGTGAAGCAGTGACTATGCAAAATATCAACACTAGCGAAGTGCGAGTCGAGGCAATAGCACCAGGAAAAGCGAGGGGTAAACTTGTTGGTGGTAACTTGTCGGTGCTATCAGCAATGGTGGGTTCACCTTACTTGCCTTCCTGGTACAAAAGTATCTTATTTGTCGAAGATACAAACGAGGATATCTATCGAGTAGACCGGATGCTGACTCAATTAAAAAATGCTGGCATACTGAACCAAATTTCTGGCTTTATTTTTGGACAATGCACTGATTGTAGTCTGGGAGATGAACCATCGTTTACTTTAATGCAAGTATTGCAAGACCACATACTTCCTTTAAGTATTCCTGCTTGGTATGGTTCTATGATTGGTCATATTAAGGATAAATTTATCTTGCCAATCGGTTTAGAAGTTGAAATAGATGCTGATACTGGAACAATCGAGTTGTTAGAAGCTGCTGTTAATTGAAATCATTATTTCCAGAGGTGTTTATGCAAGTCCGAATCTTTCTTGCAAAACGCAAGCACTTAGCATTCTGAGCAAAAGAAAGTCTGTGGAAGTGCGTTGATTTTCATTCATTATAGGTAATTGGTTAAGTAATTGAATTATTGCTGCTTGGTTATAGAAGGGCACGCGAGACATTACCGAACTCCGGAGAGTATCTTGGATAAGTTGCTGTAATGCTTCATTGGGATTAAAAGTTGAAGGTGGAGCAATAAATGGATGTTTTTGGCGATTATAGACTGTATCTGTGATGAATGGCTTTGCTGCTTCTCGCAAAATATATTTTTCGGTAAGACCATGAATTTTCAGTGAAATGGGCATATTACGAACTAATTCCACAACTTCACGATCCAAAAAGGGTAGCCGTCCTTCAATAGAATGTGCCATTTCAACACCATCACCTAACATCCGTAAAAGGTAATTAGCTAAATTTGTTTTTGACCATAAATAAAGCGATTGATTTACAGGCTCTCTTCCTTTGAGTTGTCCTTGTACATCTATTTGATTAAAAAATATGCGATATACATCCTTTTCTTGGAATTGGGTAATAAATTCTGATGAATAGAAAGGAACAGAACTGAGATGTCTTTGAGCATAAGCTTGCATCCAAGCAGGGGTATAATCTAATAAGCGCTGAACACTATTTAATCTCGGAATTGGTTCGTTTTCGGCAAAAAGCAAACCAACTGAGACTTGATTTTTCTGCTTCAACTCTTCTAATAGAAGTTGTATAGTTTCCTCATCTTCTCCATGTTGATTGTGGAGTAGTTTATCTTGCCGAAAATGAACATATCCCCCAAAGATTTCGTCTGAACCTTCGCCTGTAAGTACAACTTTATAGCCTGCATCTCTTGCTGCACGACTTAAAAGATACTTAGCAGTGGTATTAGCATTAAGACATAGCATTTCGCAATGCCAAGTTGCATCGGCAAAATTATCAGCTATGTCTTTTTGACGAATCGGAATAACCTGGATATTAGCTCCAGAATATGCAGCTGTTTCCATAGCGATCGCTTCTTCGTTATAAGCTTCATGTTCAAAAGCAATAGTAAAAGCTTGCATCGGTTCGGAACTATGAGTTGCTGCTATTCCTAACACTGCAGATGAGTCAAGACCGCCACTAAGATAACAACCAACTGGCACATCAGCCCTTAAGCGCAATTGGATAGCTTCATCTAATGTATGGCGCAGCTGTTCGATGTAATCTTCTGGGCTGGATTGAGGTAAATCATGAATTGGAGGGTAATCAAAATCCCAGTAACGATGCAGGCGGATACCAGAGCGGGATGCTAGTAAAAAATAACCAGGTGGCACTTGATTAATATTAGTGTATAGAGTGCGGTCTGGAGATAAAACTCCCCAAGTATCTTGCCAGAAAGATTCGCGATCCCAAGCAGCTGGTACGCCTGCGGCAAACAAAGCTTTGACTTCGGAAGCTAAATATAAAGTATCGCCATAAATAGTGTAATAAAGTGGTTTGATACCAAAGCAATCGCGTGCTGCAAATAAAACTTCATTGCGTTTATCCCAAATTATAAAGGCAAATTCACCCCGTAAATGATGCAAGCATTGTGTTCCAAATTCATCGTATAGATGGAGGGCAATTTCACTATCTGAGTTAGTTGTTAGCTGATATCCCCATTGCTTTAGATCGCGCTGTATCCGCTCAAAGTCATAAAACTCGTTGTTGGCAATAATATATAGAGTTTCATCTTGATTAGTAATTGGCTGTTCGCCGCCGATTAAGTCAATAATACTGAGTCTTCTATGCCCTAAAGCAACTCGGCGATCGCCAGAAATCCAGAATTTTTGTCCATCTGGGCCTCTATGTTTTAAGCAATCCATCCCCAATCTCAAAGAAGACTCGGAAATTGGTTCTTGTGCTGAAAACATTGCCACTATGCCACACATAAATTCACCAATTAAATTTGCAGAATTTTATCTAGGGACTGGTTTATCAATGACAAACTCTCCAAAATTCGGAATTTGACTACATTTTCTTAGAGAATTAAAAGCCCCACCTTAAACACATCCACTACAATAGCGAGAGGCAAAGGAGTAACATCATCCTTCTTGAGAGAGGTATGACAAAATTTTTCAACTTTCTCAGACAGTTTGATGACAAAGTAGAGTAATAAATTTTGGGAATTTATATAGTAATACTCTAGACGATCGCACTTTAAATTCAGTGCTTATACCGTGTTATAACTGCTTTGCTTATGAGTAGAAATATAGGAAATCTTATATTTTCAAAGCAGATGTTTTATAAAATAGGCGGTATGGTAGGTGCGATCGCTGTTTTATTGAGTAGCGGTGTTGCGATCGCTGAAGATATTGGCGTAGCCATTACCCAAGATGCGGAAAGATATGTCACAGTAGGACATGACAAGTTGGGTAATCGTATAGCTCTGGACAAGGAAACTATTAGAGGTACGACATACAAGCTTTATGGAATGTATAAAGATGGCATCTTCGAGACAACATTCCATGCATCGTGCCAAGAATCACGCCTGTTTCTCAATCACATCGCTATTTACAGTTCACAGGGACAGCTACTTCAAGAGGATAATAAAACAGGAGAAATACCTTTTGTAGCCAATTCTTCACCAGGCAAAGCAATGCAAATTGTTTGTAAACAGATTAGTAAGTAATTCGTGAGGCAGTCCGGTCTTCTCCCAAGGGGAGACGCTAAGAGCGATGGTGGTTCCCCCAAAGAGGAACTGCCGTTAGCGTAGCGTTAGCGAGCTTGCGAGCGTCACCCGAAGGGTAATTCGTAATTAATTCATTGATAACTGTTATAAGGCTAGACGCAAAAAAAGTTAAAGGGCAAAGGAATATTCTTCCCTTGCCCTTTCCTGTTTACCCCTTCCCCTTTCTTGCAACTATGATTTGGCTTTGGCCTCTAAATTTTCCAGGCGGCTTACGAGTTGTTGGTTTTGTTGTTTGAGTTGGTCGAGTTCCTCACGCAAACTACGTAGGGCACTTTCTGTACCAACATTTTTTTGGACATTAGCCATCGCTTCATCAGCTTGGCGGCGCACACGTCCATCTGGTGTTTGGTCAGCTAGCGATCGCAAAATCGCACCCGCTTTGGGAGTTTCCATTTGTCCTAATGCCGCCACCACGGATACTTGCGTTAAAAAGAAGGTTTCTTTCGCTAGTTCTGCTAATCTTTCTAAAATTCGTTCCAAGTTGACCGGACTTTGACCTACAGAAATCTTTCCTAAAGCACGAATTGTAGCCAAACGCAGTGGTTGTGGTACACCCAGTTTGGTGTATTCGAGTAGCAGATTTAAAGCTGCTTCTGAAGTTTTGAGTTCAGCTAAACCTGCAACTGCACCACTCCGCACTACTTCATTCCAACCCGCCCTTTCTTCTAAAACAGATTTCAGCAGCTTGATAACCTTTTCTTCTTTGGGCTTTTCTTCTAAGTTACCAGATGCGATCGCTCCAATAGTATGAGCAGCAGCAGCTTCCACATAATAGCTAGGATCGCCGTCTTGCAACAGTCCTTTCACAGCCTTATAGCTTTCATAGGTTTTGATTTTAGCAAGTGCTTGCACTACAGCTCGCCGCACGAGAGCATTTTTATCTTGCAAACCAGAAACTAACCCATCAAAGGCTTGATCCAATTTGATTTCTGCCAATTGTTTCGCTACTTCAATGCGTACACCCCAAGATGGATCGTTTTGCAGTGCCGCTGACAGTGCTTTAATAGGTTCTAAACCGCCTTTTTTTGCCAAAGCTTCCGCCGCATAGATTCGGGAAAGTGGGTCGGGGTCAAATTCTAACTGCGCTTTCAATTCCGGTACTGGATACTCCAAAGACACAGTTTTTAGGAAATGATTTCCCACATCAAAGCTGATAAATAGCGGCTTTTCTTGCAATGGGAAGTAGAAGCTTTGTTCGCGTTCATTCACCCGCACTGTGAAAGTGCTGAGTTTTGAATCAGTGGTAGTTTCGTTCTGCTGAGTATAGCCAAAACCTATGGGGATTCTCAGGTCAAACAAATATTTATTGTTGTCTGCTTGGGCTTGGGTTTGAGTTACTGTCACTTTTGCTAAATTAGCGTCCCCATCCCAAGAGTAAGTCACTTTAAAATCAGGATGACCGCCGCGATAAACATACTGGTCGAAGAGGAATGCGAGATTACGTCCAGTCGCCTTTTCAATTGCCCGTAGCAAGTCTATTGTTTCAACAGTTTTGTGAGCATTATCCCGGACAAATGTTTGAATTGCCTGCCAAAACAATTCTTCTCCCAATTCCGCCCGAATCATGTGATAGACACAAGAACCTTTTTCGTAGATGTGGCGGTCATAAAGTTCGATCGCTTCTCGGTAAATATGCGTTACCATTGGACGACGGTAGCGACTGCTATCTTCGCCCAAATAACTACGAGCTTCCAATAACCGATAGTATGCCGCTTCTTCTAAGCTATATTCATGTTCTGTCCACATCACCTCAGAGTAGGAAGCCATTCCTTCCTTAATCCAAGCATGAGACCAATGTTTAATTACTACCAAATCGCCAAACCATTGGTGTGCCAGTTCGTGAACAACTAAACTTTCTGTGGTGCGGTTATCTAAGGCGGCGCGTTCATCCAGCAGACATCGGTCTGTTAATAGGGTTGTGGAGGTATTTTCCATTCCACCAAAGATAAAGTCGTCTACACAAACTTGGGCGTATTTCGGGAAAGCATAGGGATAACCATACTTCTCGCTCAAAAATTCCATCATGCGGGGAGTTTTGCCCATACTGAGTTTGGCATCTTTCTCCCGTTCCTTTTCTACGTAGTAGGTAACTGGTTTTCCCTGCCACTCATCGCAAATTTCGGCAAAGTTGCCTACTGCCAAAGTCATCAGGTAGGTAGGATGAATTTGTTGCTGTGACCAATGGTAGATTTTGTCATTACCATCTTTTTGGGTGTCAATCAGTTCGCCGTTGGAAATGGCAATCAAGTTTTTGGGAACGCGGACGCGAATTTCGGAAGTAGATAATTGTCCTGGATAGTCAAAGCAGGGAAACCAAAAACGCGAGTCTTCATCTTCTCCCTGAGTCCAGACCTGGGTGGGCTTGTTGGGGTAGTGTTTGTCTGGTTGAATAAAGTAAATACCGCGTTGGGGTTTTTCTACAGAGTAAGCGATCGCAATTAACAACCGTTCACCAACCTGTGTTGGCTGGGACAGTTGGATAGAAAGCTGTTCTCCATCGTAGTCAAAATTTTGTGACTCCTCATCCACCTGCACAGACTGGATATTCAGATTGACAGCATCCAAAGTCAAACGGTCAATGCCATTGCGGATCGGCAATAGGCGAATGTTACAACTGCCGTGATAACTTTGGTTAGCGATATCCAAGCTGAGGTCTAGAAAAATATGCTCTACCTGTCCTGGGCGATCCGGATTGTAGTGCGGTCTAGCTCCCGGTAATTCAAAAGATTTGTGTCCGTTATTGTCTGTATCAAAATAAAATTGCGACATGGATGTTTACTGACCTTTTAATCCTAAAAAGTTTATCTGGATATATTTAAAAAAAATAGCGCTATCTGAATTTATTTCCCACATCTTGGGGAGTGGGGATTTTTAAGAGGATGGCACGCAAAGGAGTAGGGCAGAATAACAACTGACAACTGTACGGGCCCAAGGTATTGCGCCTCTACTGACAACTGACTATTGTACAGACGCGATTAATCGCGTCTCTAATAATGACCAATCACCAAAAACTACGGTTTAGCTATCGGAATAATGTTGTATTTCTTAATATTAATATGGTAATATTATGCTCGTAGTGAATACTTCTAGGGATAGATGAGCAATCAAAGTGGACACTCACACCATAGCTGGGTGCAACCTCATAATCCTGCAAATATCAAGTTGAAACTGCTACAAAAGCGACCTCAAGAGCCGATGTTCTACTATTTTGCTTACGGTTCTTGCATGTGTCCGGTGGATTTGAAGCGATCGCTTGGCGAAAATACCCATCCTTATGTCGTCGGGACTGGAATCTTAAAAGACTATCGATTAGGGTTTTATGTTTGTTCTCCGACTCGCAATTGTGGCGTTTTGGATATAGTGAAAGACGCTAAGGCGAACGTAAAAGGCGTACTTTATCAGCTACCCTGGCGGCTGAGTGAATGCCTAGATATACGTGAAGGTGTTTCCCAAGGGCTTTATTGTCACGAAGTAGTAGATATTCACTGCCAAAATCAGGTTTACAAAGATGTTCGCACCTATACTGTAGTTAACAAGCTTGCAGAAGAAATCGCGCCGAATGATTGGTACTTTAACGTTGTCTTACGGGGTGCCATTACCTGTGGACTACCAGAGGAATATTGCTGGCACTTGTTTAATCATATGTATCAATTGCAACAGCGCCATCAAGACACGCAAATAGTGCGATCGGCTTAGCAACAATTTTTATTTCAACGAACAAAAGTAAAGCTGGAAATCACTTTATCAAATACCTCTTTATTAAAGATATTAGTAGGTCGTCCTTCTTCAATTTCAAACGGAACCGAAACAGTAATTAGATGTGTGTGTTTAGGAGTAAAGAAAGACACATTTTTATTAAAACCTAAAGTGTCAGAGGTGTAACTAAGTGCAGTTTGGTTGGCTACTTTGATATTTTCAAATTTATCGGCTGTGGGATTGTCTTGTTTTATAACATTGGCTAAACTACGGTTTCTAGAATTAACAGATTTTATATAAATAGTGATACTGTTGGGTAATTCTGTAGGCACTTTATTTTTTACCAAACATTGTGCTTCAGCAAAACTATTAGGGTCAAGTACTAGCAGTTGATCGCTGCGAAATGCCATTGTTCTATAGTTGTTTGGGATGCTAAAGCGATAGCCAAGTTTTTCTTGACGAATGATTCGAGTTTGCGGTACAGGAGGCACTATTTTCTTGTGGGGACATTGGGCCTGTGCAATATTTGAGGAAGCAACAAGAGTAACGCTTGCTAATGCGAATCCTAGTAAGATCAGTTTGAGTTTCATAATTCAGTTTATGGCTACTAAATTAAATAAACAAAAAATTTAGACTTGATTACGGAAACGATATTAGGACTGACGCACACTCTACAAATTATTGGCGGTAGTCTGCGGCTTGCCGCTGCGCGTCTACGATAAATGAAGCATAATAGCGATTTATGCGTAATATCATGTCCGCTAAATTAGTTGTGATACGTCATTGCGTTGGCGGAACGCCTTCCCGTAGGGTACGTAACGAAGTGAAGCAATCGCAAAACCCTTGTAGTTGCTTAGCTTCTGTCGGTGCGATCGCAAAACAATACCAACTAGATAAAAATGTTAATTTTTATACACACTAGTTAAATTAAAAACATAAAATATAACAGTATATTAGCTTGACATAAATATACAATCAGATTCAATGTTTGAGTTGAACTCATGTTTTAGATCAGATTTGGCATTTACTACAGGATATTGTGATGAAAAACTGGAATCGGTTATTTTTAGGCTTAACAAGTGCTTGTTTAGCAGTTGGATATTCAAGTTTGTCAGCGAAAGAAATTCCTCTGGAGAATCTGCAATCCTTAAACAAGGAGTTATTAAGCCAAAAATCAGAAACAAACCCAAACGTCAATGAGTATCTAGAGAAAAACAAACCAGAAAGTTACAAATTTTTGCAACAACAGTTACAGGGAGCTATTGAGAATGCTAAAAAACCAAGCCAAGATAAAGTAATAAAAAATCTTTGGTCATTGTCAACAAGTAATTCTCAAATAAAATCGCGAGAAAATAACGGTAAAGTTGAATATTTGATGGCAAGTTGGAAATATGTAAAAAATCCCAGTGAGGATTGGAAAATAGGTTCTAAAAAAAGTATAGAAAATCAGACTTGGTTAACAGCAGTTCCTCAAGTGAAAGAATTTTGTCAAAATTGTAGAGGAATAGGGATAAATGTTCCTGGCAACATTATGCTTTCGCTCAGGTTACAACAGTATTTAGGTTTAATTTTAAATAGAAACTCAAACAAAACGCATTTTGTAGAAATGTGGGTCAAAGCCGAAGACTTAAGCAGACCATGTATTGACCCAGAAATTAATGATTCTATTTGTCAAGTTTTACCTATACCTGTACCTGCAAGTTATCCTGTTTTGCAGCAGATATACACAGCTTCTTATGCAGTTGGCAGTCAAGAAAATTATCCCTGGACAGGTTTGGGTTATACCTACGATTGGGGAAAGACTAAAAAACCTCATGAAGGAGCTAGCGAGTTTATCATTAACGGAACTAAAGAAAAACCGATAGAAGTAGAAGTGGTTTCCGTGACAACTACACAAAAATATTGTAATAATCAGTACTTAAAATAAGGACTAACCAAGCCCTCCGAGCAAGGCAGTCCCAATGATAAGTCTTCAACCGGATATGATATAATTCCTACCTACAGATTTTCAATTACTACTGATTTGATTGGTTCAGCAAGTTCAAAATTGAAAATACGTGAATAGAAGTAGAGTTCTGCTTCTAGGGAGGATTTGATATTTTCGGCTTTGCGGAAGCCATGCTGTTCGCCTTCAAAGGGAACATAAGCCACAGGCACACCTTTAGCGCGCAAGGCTGTAACCATTGCTTCAGTTTGGTTGGGTGGAACTACCCGATCTTCTAGCCCTTGGAAAAAAATTACTGGACAGGCAAGACGGTCAGTAAAATTGATTGGCGATCGCTGTTGATAAAGTTGACGCTGTTGGGGATAAGCACCAATCAAACGATCCAAGTACCGCGACTCAAACTTGTGTGTATCTCGCGCTAAGGCTTCCAGGTCGCTGACCCCGTAATAGCTAGCACCGGCTTTAAAAGTATTGCGGAAAGTTAAGGCACAAAGCGTTGTATAACCACCTGCACTTCCCCCAGAAATTGCCAGGCGATCGCCATCAACTTTTCCTCGTTCCACCAAATAACGCGCACCAAAAACGCAATCATCCACATCTACGATTCCCCATAGACCATCTAATCTTTGTCGATACTCCCGTCCATAGCCCGTACTACCGCCGTAATTTACATCAAGAATCGCGATGCCTCGACTAGTCCAATACTGGATGCTCAAGTTGAGGCTACTAGAAGTTGCTGCGGTTGGGCCACCGTGGCTTTTGACAATTAAAGGAGGTTTCTCACCTTCAGGAGCGGTGCGATCGCGGTTTTGCGGTGGATAAAATAAAGCATACGCTATTTGCCCATCGGCTGTCGGGTACTCTATTGGCTGAGGCATGGCAAGATAACCAGCATCAATTGTCACATCACTAGAACGACGTAGAACTTCCACTATTCCAGTAGTTAAATTTAGTTGCACAATAGCTGTTAACTCAGTCGGAGAACTTCCACGAAAAACCACTCTTCCTGGAGTTGCCTGGATAGCCCCAATTTCGGTGTATGGTGTTGCCAGTGGTTTCAGTTGACTTGTAGTCGTGTCAAGACTAGCTAAATGCCAAGTACCTTGCTGAGTATAAGTGCAGATAATACGATTAGCTGACTCGAAAGCATAAGTAGACATACCCAAAAGCCATTGAGGACGACCAAACTCCGCTTTCATGTCCGTCAGCGATTCTACATTCCCATCTTGCCAGCGATATATATTCCACCAACCTGTGCGGTCAGAGATAAAGTAAAGGTTCCCATCCGGCGACCACTCTGGCTGAAAGATGGATTCATCTAAACCACCCGCAATTTGTTGAGTATCTCCTAAAGAGCCATCTGTTTTCACTTCCCCAACCCAAAGTTGAGTACCATCCCATGGCATATTTGGATGGTTCCAGGTCAGCCAAGCCAAACGAGATCCGTCAGGGCTGAGGCGGGGCGAAGCATAAAAGTCGTTCCCAAATACTAGCAGTTGGGGTTGGCTATCTTTCTTTAGTTCTATACTGACCAGTGTATTGATAGCCTCGCGTCCAGCAATTGTACGATCCTCACATACACAAATAATTCGCTGACGTTGGCGGTCAAAAATACCATCTGCATAGCGCATAGCTGTCTCAGGAGTGATGGCTTGTGGTTCAGTACCAACATCCTGACGATAAATGCGTTGGTCGGCAAAGTTAGTAAAGAAAACAGTGCCATCAACCACGAGGAAAGAGCTACCGCCATATTCATGAACGCGGGTACGCACATTGAAGGGAGCAGGTGTGACATCTTGAATTTGACCATTTGCAGTCCGTCTTACTACCACAGTTCTGCCTTGCTCTGAGGGTCGTAACTCGCTCCAGTAAATGTCTTCGCCATCGAGAGCAATTTGCCCCAGTCCAATTGTACGTGCGGTAATCAAGTCTGTTGTGATGGGCGATCGCCAAGATCCATAAGATGCAACCTCTGGTTTAATCATGTTCATGCGGCTACCTGATTCCAATAATTAATGTAATTATCGAACTCCTCATTGCCTATTGTTTGACTTAGCCGTTCGCCCCTACTTTCAAGTCAGAGGCACAGGGAGCAGAGGGGCGGAGAGCAGAGGGGTAGGGAAAAATGGCGTTGCATAACAGGGGGATGAATTGGGGTAAGCAGGGAGAGAATTTTAGAAGTTGCTAAATCATCCCGCAACTATGCAACGCCGAAAAATTTCAACTCTTCACTCAGCATTCAGCACTTGGTATTAGTATCTGCTGTACAGAGTTTAACAATTCATTAGCAGTGAAGGGTTTTGTTAAAAAACCGTGGATACCATTACCTATAGCTTGTGCTAAGGCTTCAGCAGATGCCAATCCACTCATGGCAATAATTTGCACTTGCGGGTTGATGATTTGCAAGGTGCGGATTGCAGTGCCTCCAGCCATTGATGGCATCATCATATCCATCAGCACTAGTTTAATCTCGTCTTTGTGCTGGGTGTAGAGAGCAAGGGACTCAATGCCATTCTGAGCAGTCAATACTCTATAGTTGTGAATCTCCAGTGTAGTTTTGGTAATTTGAGTAATTGCTGCTTCGTCATCGACAACTAAAATTAATTCTCCTTGTCCTACTGGCAATTGTGTCTTGTGTACTACTGGGGCTATGCTGCCCTCGCTGCTGGGCAGGTAAACTTTAAATTTACTACCAACTTCTATCTCACTGGATACTTCTACAAAACCACCGTGGTTGTTGCTAATGCCAATAACTATAGACAAGCCCAAACCTGTGCCTTTACCCACTTCTTTAGTGGTAAAAAAGGGGTCAAAAATCTTATCGATGATTGCTGGGGAAATGCCTACTCCGGTATCAGTGACAGTAATTACAATGTAGCGACCAACTTTTGCCTCGATGTGCTTTTTAGTATAGTTTTCATCAAGAAATAATTTGCTAGCTGAAATATGCAACCTACCGCCGTTGGGCATAGCATCACGAGCATTGAGTGCTAAGTTCATTAACACTTGATGCAGTTGGGTGCTATCTCCTAGAACAACACCTAGGTCTGTTGGTATAGTTGTATTTATATCAATGCATTTAGGAAATGTGCATTTAATAATCTGCTCAACATCTTCTATCAACTGCGATATCGGCACGATTGTGCGTTTGCCTTCACAATTACGGGTAAACGATAAAATTTGCTGGACTAAATCAGATCCCCTTCTAGCATTAATTTCCAGTAACTTCAACATTTGTTGTGAATTTTCATCAATTTGCAGATGTTTCTGGGGTAACAGTTGAGCCACTGTCATCATCGGTGTCAGAATATTGTTCAGGTCGTGAGCGATACCGCTAGCAAGAGTGCCGAGGCTCTCTAAGCGTTGGTTGCGAAAAAGCTGAGTTTCGAGTTGTTTTTTCTCGGTGATGTCAGTGTCAACAGTGAGGATAGATTTGGGTATGCCTGCGGGGTCGCGCATTAGTGTCCAGCGACTGGCAATAACAATCGTTTCATCATATTTGTTGACTTTGCATAACTCACCCTGCCACGAACCATGCTCAATAACAGTTTTTAGAGCTGCTGCAAGTTGAGGTGAAGTTTCTTTTGTGACTCTAATTAAAAGTTGCTCAGCGTTCTTTCCTAAAACTTCCTCTGCTCGCCAGCCGTACACATTTTCTGCACCCTTGTTCCAGAATAAGATTTGATTGTGCAAGTCTCGCACGAAAATTGCATCTGCTGTGATGTCTAATAAGGCCGCTTGTTCGCGAATTTTCTGTTCTGTTCGGTAGCGATCGCTTATATCCCGCAGCAACCAGCGTAAACTATTTGTGCCTTCGCTATCTGCTTCTGTAATGGCAGCTGTCACTTCAGCAGGAAAATCTATGTTGCCGTCATTGTGATACATCCATAACTCTTGTCCGCAGATTTGCCCCTGCTGTTGCAACCGCTGTACCATCTGACGAAATTTTTGTCGTTCTGGTTGATATATAAAGACAGCAAGTGGTTTGCCGATCAAGTAAGATTGACGCACATTGAATAACTGCGCTGCTGCATAGTTCGCTTCCTGGATAATGCCAGTATCATTGGTCACTAAATATGCATCTGGAGCAAAGTTAAATAAATCTTGGTAACGCTGGCGTTCTGCTTCCACAAGCTCGCGGGTAGATATCAATTCCTCATTTTGTTCTTGTAGCTCTTCTGTGAGGGCATGTAGTTCTTCTAAAGAAATGGAGATTTCAGCGATCGCTTCTTGCAACAGTTCTACAGGATAATCCTGCTTACTTGAATGATTTTCAGGTTTAGAAGCACGTTGTAATAGATTTTCTAATCGCTGATGCGCCCCTGTAATTGCCTGTTCCAAATTGTTCTGTGTCATTTGCCTCCCCCCTTCTGCTGGCTGTTACTGCTGCTGTCGCCGTTCCTCAATTTCTTGGGTAGAAATCATACTACTGACTCTTTCTACATCCACCATCATCAAAACTGCTCCTTCTACCTGTGTACCAGTCAGAGGAGTGATAGCGATATAGCATTTGATGTGTCTGCCTCGACGATTTGTAGCATCTAGGATCATTTCTTGGAACTGGCTTTTGCCGGATAGAGAATCGCGGATGGACGATCGCAATTGCTCAACAGGTAGACCAATATCGAGACTGAACAAAGACTTTTCTTGTACTTCGTCTTTTCGCAATCCCCAAAGATCCTCTACCATGTAATTCCAAATTAGTATGTTAAAGCTATTATCAATCACCACTATTCCCGTTTGGAGACTTCTAAGGATAGAGATGAGAAAAACATTTGTGCGGTTGAGTTCTGTTGTGCGCTGACTCAACTCGTTATTAATTGTCTGCAATTCTTCATTGGTAGATTGCAGTTCTTCGTTCATCGTCTCTAATTCTTCATTGGTGGATTGCAGTTCTTCGTTGGTGGTTTCTAATTCTTCATTGGTGGATTGCAGCTCTTCGTTAGTGGTTTCCAAATCCTGCTGGGAAGGTTGTAGCGCTTCTTGAAGTTGAATGTAGCGGGTGACATCATGAAAAGTGATGCTGACACCTAAGAGCGTGTTGTCGGTATCTTGCAAAGGCGTAATCCCCACATCAAAATATTGCATTTCTGCGTTGGATATATAACGTTCCACATTTGTCAGCCTGATGGGACGGCGTTCAGTATAAGCTCGTTCAATTAGCGATCGCAGTTCTATTGGTCGATAAGAGAGTTCCAAATCTTGAAAGGGACGACCTAAATCTCTGGGGGAGAGGGCAAACAAAGTGCGTGCCTGCTCATTTGCTAGTATAAGTGTACCACTAAAATCGATTACTACTTGGGCAAGTGCTGTCGTATCAAAAGCCGAGTCTCGCAGTCGGATGTGCCGAGATAAACGGCTGCTAGATTCATCATCTCCTGTATGGGCCATAACTAGCAGGCGATCGCGCAGATTGGTTGTCGATACTTTAGTAAATATGCGATTTTTTATGTCTAGGGGTGTAAAAAGATTGCTATGCAACAACAGCATCTCTGCCTTACCCAAAAAAAGATAGCCCGTATCATTCAGCGCAAAGTGAAACCGAGCCAAAATCCGCCCCTGAGTTTCAGAATTAAAATACATTAATGTGTTGCGACAGACCAACAAATCTAAGCGAGAAATTGGTGCATCTTGCAGTAGATCGTGGCGACCAAAAATTACCGAGCGACGTAAGTCTTGGCGAAAGACATAGTTGTTACCAACGGTTTCAAAATATTTCTGCCGCAGTTCTGCTGGTAAAACCTGGATATCTTTAGCTGAATATGCCGCTTGGCGAGCTTGGTTTAAAGCTTCTCGATCTACATCTGTGGCGTAGATTTTCACCCGTTGGCGAAATTCCTCTGCTCCTAACAGTTCAACCATCAGTATTGCTAAGGTATAAGCTTCCTCTCCCGAAGCGCAGCCAGCACTCCAGATCCGGATCTGGTCAGAACTATTTTTTCGTCTAATTAAATTAGGCAGTACTTGTTCTGCCAGATACTCCCAAGCTGAAGCATCTCGCAAGAAGCCACTAACGTTGATTGGGATAATGTTGAATAAAAAGTTGAATTCTTCAGGATGGACTTCTAGGTAATCTAAATAATCCCCAAAGTTTTCTAAATTCAATGACTGCATTCGTTTGCGTACACAACGCATCAAAGTTGAACGCTTATAACCTGTGAAATCAAAACCTCGGCTTTGTCTGAGATATGTCAGTAGATTTTCAAAGTCGGGATCTCTGTCTGTGGATGTCATAAGGTCAGGAAGGGGGCAGAGGGGAGGTGTTTTTGGGCTTTCTTGTTAAGAGCGTTAGACCAACGAATTTGGTCATCAGGGAGTAATATTCCTCATTGGAAACTTGTGAGATGCTTCAAAAATTTTCATAGCTGAATCAAAAGCCATTTAATACACTTTCAAGTCTTTATGACTTTTGATTGGTTCTCTTTCCATCTCCCCTTGTCTCCCTGCTCGCCCAGTTCAATTCACGACGATCTCATTATGAGCGCGTTGCTGCCCTTTTCTCCCCCATTAAGTAACTAAAGTTACTAATATTGCTGATATTTCATGTACAGGCAGAATGAAATCGACATCACCGGTTTGAATAGCAGCAAAGGGCATTCCAAAAAACTCGGCAGTTGTTTTGTCCTGAGCGATCGCAATGCCGCCCATTTTTTTGATTGCCTGTATGCCCATAGCCCCGTCGCTGCCAGTGCCAGTTAGCACCACGGCGATCGCTCGGTCTTTGTAGCTAGCTGCAACAGATTCAAATAACAAATCAGCTGAGGGACGCACGAAATGTACTAATTCTGACTTAGTTAAAGAAAGTGTGCCATCGCTGTTGACTAAGAGGTGACTGTCGGGTGGGGCAATGTAAACTGTTGCTGGAGCCAGGTAGTCTCCTTCTTGCGCTTGCTTAACTCTCAGAGAAGTCTGGCGACTGAGGATTTCTGCCATTAGCGAGCGATGCTGGGGAGCGAGATGTTGGACAACGGCGATCGCGGCTTTAAAATCTTCGGGCAATCTTGATAGTAGCTCCGTCAGAGCAGGCAGCCCACCCGCAGAAGCTGCTAAAGCGACAACATCAAAGGCAGTGTTAGGAAATTGAGGTGGATGATTTTTGGCATTTTCTGCCATTTCTGTCATAATTTCTTGGCTGTAACTATCAGCCAAAGTCTTTCGTTACAAATAGATATAAAAGAATTTAAGTTTTAAAATTCACTTATGACCTTACAAATATTATGCATTCTTTTACAGTACTCAGCATTTTTTATATTTAATTCTTAAGTTGTTCGAGTTAATCCTCTTGCTCCAGCATAGACCTTGCTTGCACAAGCTGCTGCTTATATTCATCACTGACAGTGGGATATTTTAAATTGAGTTCTTTTAATTTAGTGCAGATAATATCAGATACTACCAGACGTGTAAACCATTTGCGATCGGCAGGAATGATATACCAAGGTGCCCACGAAGTGCTAGTGTGATTAAAAACCTGTTCGTAAGCATCCATATAATCATCCCAGAAACCTCTTTCACGGGCATCGCTGACTGAAAATTTCCAATTTTTTTCTGGCGAGTCAATCCGAGCTAGAAAGCGTTTTTTCTGTTCCGCTTTGGAAACATTGAGAAAAAACTTGAGAACAATGATACCATTATTCACTAAATATTTTTCAAAATTATTGATTTCTTCAAAGCGCTGTTTCCATATCTGATTTCCTTTAAGATTTTCAGGCAGTTGTTGCTTTTTAAGAATTTCTGGATGAACCCGTGCTACTAGCACTTCTTCATAGTATGAACGGTTGAATATACCAATACGACCGCGTTCTGGCAAAGCTTTCATGTTTCGCCATAGGTAATCATGGTCTAATTCTTCGTCACTTGGAGCTTTAAAACTAAATACCTGAAATCCTTGGGGATTCACGCCAGACATTACATGTTTAATTGTGCTGTCTTTGCCAGCAGCATCCATAGCCTGGAAAATAATTAGTAATGCATATGTGTTTTGAGCATAGAGAATATCTTGGTATTTTGCTATTCGTTCAATATCTGTTTGCAATTTTATGGCTGCATCGTTTTTTTCGGTAAAATCTATCTTATAAGCTGGATCGTAGTTTTTTTGCAGAGAAATCTTTGAGCTTGGCGGAACAATAAAAGCATCATGATTCATATTAATTTAGGCTTTAATTACGAATTACAAAATATTTACTCATGAAAAGTTCTTCTTTTTTAATTTTGGCTGCTTTGGAGTAGGACGCATTGCTTCTCGACCCAAGATAAACATTCCTGTTATACCCAAACAGACAAACCAAATATATTGATGCCAAAAATGCTGAATCTGTTCAACTGCATTTAGTTGTGCATGTAACGTATTTAAATAAAGCAGCAGCACGAGTATCATCAGTGCCCCAAAACCAACAAAGCATAAACCAACACGAATCCGTGCAGGTCGCAGTTCCCAGTCGTTAATTTGCTCTATATCAATTTCTGCTAATTCCTTCAAGGAATTATCTGCCAATGTTGAAGCTGCTTGCAATCTGTTGCTCAGCTTTGACGGTAAAATTGGCACCAGTGTTGCTACGGTAGGGCGACGTAGCAAACCTTCAGTGTCTCGTAATAATTCCAATGGTTTGCGAGCAGTAATTGGCTGAGCAAATTCTATGTTGTCTGTAGCTGCTGGGGCGGTAGCTTTGCTTTCAAAATCCATAGCACGCTTTAAGAGAACCGGGATATAAATAGCCTAGCGAATCAATTAGGGGACTGGGGATTAGAGACTAAGGAAGAAGAATAAATATTTTCCCATACCGCAAATATTTTTGTTCATCTACTAATAAGTAAGTCGGTGTAAAAAATTAAAAGTTTGTAGTAAGCGCTTTAGCGCTTACTCAGATCCAAGCACAGAGTTTTACTTTTCTTTACATAGTTAGGTTTATTCGCACCGACTTACTTAACGTTTGTATATAAGTATGACTTTCTAAGAGGCTGAGAACTGCAATTTTTCGAGTTGTGCCAACACCTCTGTGCTATGAATGGATGGGTTGACCTTGACAAATGTCTCGCGCAAGATGCCTTGAGGATCTATGATAAAACTATGGCGCATGGACACGAAACCAATCCAAGAACCGTAGGCTTTACTGACTGCGCCAGTAGTATCAGCCAACAAGGGGAATTTTAGCCCCTCCGAATCGCAAAATTCTGCGTGGGAGTCAACATCATCAGCACTAACGCCAATAATCTGAGCGTTTTTCTCTAAATATTTGGGTAAATCTTGCTGAAAACGACGAGCTTCGATAGTGCAACCAGCGGTAAAGTCTTTGGGATAAAAGTAGAGAACTACCCACTTACCACGCAAGTCAGATAATGAAATTATACCATTACCTGTGTTGGTTGGCAGGGTAAACTCTGGCGCAGGTTGATTAATTGTAGGGAGTTTGCCACCTAAAGCAATAGCGTCAGGGACAAAATTCAACCAACTAATGACAGCAAAACAGCTGGCAAATAATAAGCTCAAAAAAGTGCGACGGAACATCATCGTGCAGACCAAAAATACAACTTCACATAAGTTTACCTTGTCTAAAAGAAGCTACCGCCAAAAACTTTATGTAAGTGGGGAGTAGGGAGTAGTAAGTGGGGGAAATACTAGTTTTCTGCTGTTCATTGGAGGCTAACTTGAAAAAGTGATGAGTTAGGAGTTAGAAGAATTGCTATTATCTCTGCCTGCCTCCCCTGCTCCACGGCAGTTGCTCTACTTGGGGAGCCACCCCCGTGGCGGGTCTCCCGACTTGTAGACACTTTGCGGCTTCCCGCAGGATGGGGAGTGGCGTGAAACTCCAAGACCCTACCCTGCGGGAACGTGCTTGAGCGAACGGGTGACGCTCCTGCGTCGCTAACGCTGCGCTAACGCCAGTCACCCCAACTTTTAATCAATACTTAGTTAATATAAGTCACCTTTTATCTTGATTTTTCCTACAGCCCTACCGACTTTCTCCCATGCTCTAGCGGTATCAGGGTCTTGCCAGTCGGTTCTAAGATCCTCAGCTTTTTCGTAACAGACTTGAGAAAGTATATCTAATACACTGGATAGGCTCATACCATCAATCATCGTTTTTATATCATTTTTGTCGTACATGTTTACAACTCCACAGCAACATTCTGTTAAACAAGTTAAAAAAAGTTGTTATTTACCATGTTCGGTTGTGATAATAGCCGAAATCATGTTACTTTCACATGTTGCCATGGAATGATATAAAAACTACATCCGCTTTAGCTAGATATATTTCTGTTGGGTAACTCACATACCTAATGGGGATCAAGCAAAATACTTGATAATTGAAGAAAAACCTGATAATCAAAACAAGGTGAATATTTCCAGCTTGTCTTTTTATGCTTTCAGCTTTTGAACTGTGAGCTTAGTCAAGAGCGATCGCTCCACCAACACCAAAGGCGATCGCACATATCATAACTAAATAAGTCCGCATAAATATTTATCATTGGAACAAGGCAGGAGTCAAGTTAGGAGTTATTATTCTCTCCCTCGTCTCCTTTGTCCCCCTCATTGCCAACTCAGTATCAGAATCCGATTCAAGATGAACCAAGTCGCTGTATCCTCAGACTGTTACCTGATTTTCTGCATTTGTATATTACTTTATGTCTTCTGGACAAAAACTGCGGCAGTTGCTTGCGCGTCCTGAAATTATCGTCATTCCTGGTGTATACGATTGTCTGAGTGCCAAGCTAGCCGAACAACTAGGTTTTGAAGTAGTGGCTACTAGTGGTTTTGGCATTGCTGCGTCTACATTAGGTTTGCCAGACTACGGTTTTCTCACTGCTACCGAAATGCTCTATAGTGTAGGGCGAATTACTCAGTCAGTGAATATTCCCCTGATTGCCGACTTGGATACGGGCTATGGTAATGCTTTGAATGTCATCCGAACTATTAAAGATGCTGTGCAGTTAGGAGTTGCTGGAGTACTTTTAGAAGACCAGGAGTGGCCGAAAAAGTGCGGTCACTTTGAAGGCAAGCGAGTGATTTCAATGGCAGAACACGCAGGAAAAATTCGGGCAGCAGTGGAGGCGCGTGGTGAGAGTGGTTTAGTAATTATTGCTCGCACCGATGCCCGTGGGCCACTCGGTTTAGAAGAAGCGATCGCTCGTGGTCGAGCTTACATTGCAGCAGGAGCAGATATACTCTTTGTAGAAGCTCCCCAGTCCATTGAGGAACTAGAAACCATAACCGCAGCTTTCCCAAATGTACCACTGGTAGCTAATATTGTGGAAGGTGGTAAAACTCCCCAACTTTCTGCTTCCCAGTTACAAAATTTAGGCTTCAAAATTGTTTTTTTCCCACTCACTGGTCTGTTGGCAGTGACACAGGTAATAAGTGCTTGCTTTCGTCATCTCAAAGAACAAGGAACTACAGCTAATTTTCCCGACTTAGTTAACTTTAAAGATTTCCAAGAACTCGTCGGCGTTCCTAAATATTTACAAATTGAACAGGAGTTTAAATCCTAAACAGTTGCTTTCAAAAACCCACTGCGATAATCTATTCTCCATTTTTGGGAATTCTAACAATAGAATTATTGAAGACAAGAACGGCTAAATAATTGGGCAATAGTTGCTCTTAGGATTAACACCAGTGGAAGGAAAGAATTTTGCTCGTTCGCCTCAAGGTAGTCGTGCTTATGGTACTTGTCCTGATGGACGTGGAAAAAATGTGACGATAATTGAAGCAATGTCAACAGAAGGTATCATTGCTACCATGACTTTTACTGGTGGTACTAACAAGTCAGTATTTGAAACCTATGTTACTCAAGTTTTGGGTAAAAGCACATTTGCCCAAGCACTGAAGAAAGCAAAAAAAGTGCGATCGCCCATTCAACCCTCCAACACAGTTGAACAAGCGGTAGACCGAGTTATTGGTTCTCTGTGGGTACTGATTGCCAAGCAAGGCGATGTTTCCAGTGCGATGTGAAATTAAGTTGAACTGCTTGGTTAAAGTCCTCCAAAGCTGCTGAAAAAGCTTTCTCTTTTAGCTTTGCTGCACCTTGGTTGTTCAACTGTTTAGGGCATTGTGGATTCCATACATATTTTTGACAAGTTTGGTGGGCAATTTCTACATCACTGCCATTTTCAGGATTTTGAAAGACGGGATGATAATGTAACCTGTTGCAGCAAACTTGCAACCATTCTTGCCACCCACAGTGCCACAAGCGGACTGTTCCATCAAGACTACCACTGACAATCAGTTTACCATCAGGGCTAAAAGCTGCGGAATTTACCCAATACTCATGCCCGCGCCAAGGTTGACCAATGGGGTTGCCGTCAATATCCCACAAGCGCACTGTCAAATCATTGCTGGCACTGACAATCAGTTTGCCATCAGGACTAAAGGCAACAGAATTGACTTCTTTTTCATGTCCGCGCCAAGGTTGACCAATGGGGTTGCCGTGAATATCCCACAAGCGCACTGTCGAATCATTGCTGGCACTAACAATCAGTTTGCCATCAGAACTAAAGGCGACAGAATTAACTTCTTTTTCATGTCCGCGCCAAGGTTGACCAATGGGGTTGCCGTTGCTATCCCACAAGCGCAGTGTCGAATCATTGCTGGCACTAACAATCAGTTTGCCATCAGGACTAAAGGCGACAGAATTCACCCAATTCTCATATTTGCGCTGCGATCGCCCAATGACCCGATCTTGTAGTATTTGATGTAGCTCCCACAAACGCACAGTTTTATCGCTACCACTGACAATCAGCTTGCCATCGGGGCTAAAGGCTAGGGAATTAACCTGTCCTTCATGTCCTCGCCAAGGTTGAGTGATGGGGTTGCCTTCAATATCCCACAAGCGGATTGTGCGATCGCAGCTACCACTAATAATAAACTTGCTATCAGGGCTAAACGCTACAGAATTGACACGTCCTTCATGCCCACGCCAAGGTTGCCCAATAGGATTACCTTTTATGTCCCACAACCGCACTGTAGAATCACTACTACCACTGACAATAAACTTGCTATCAGGGCTAAAGGCGACGCAAATAATTTTTGCCTCATGTCCGTACCAGGGTTGAGTAATGGCGTTACCTTCTAGATCCCACAAACACACCGTTCCGTCAAAACCAACACTAATAATAGAATCGCTATTTGGACTAAAGGCGACGGAAATCACTCCTTCCTTGTGACCGCGCCAAGGCTGAGTAATGGCGTTACCTTCTAGATCCCACAAACACACTGTTCCGTCAAAACTAACACTGACAATAGAATCGCTATTTAAGCTAAAGGCGACGGCAATAATTCCTTCCTCATGTCCCTGCCACTGTTGAGTAATGAGATTACCTTGTAAATCCCATAAACACAAAATTCCGTCAATACTCCCACTAACAATAAACTTGCCATCAGGACTAAAGGCTAGACAATTAACCTCTTGCTCATGTCCCAGCAAAAATTGAGCAGTAGGATTGCCAATGATATTCCACAAGCATATCGTAGAATCACTGCTGCCACTGGCAATAAACTTGCCATCAGGACTAAAGGCTAGACAATTAACCTCTTGCTCGTGTCCGCGCAAGCTATTTGCTTCTGTAGGTGTGTTTGTTGCTTCCTTTAAGCTTCCCAAAACAGAAGCTAGAAGTTGGTTTGGGTATTTCTCTAAATTCTCACCCATTGTTTGAATTGCCAATACCAAACCCTCTAGCGGTTGGACAGGAAGTAAATTCAAAACCCTGGCAGATTGTTCGCGCAGTTTTAATTCAGTTAATGCAAGGTTTAACTTTTGAATCTCTTGTTCCTTTTCTTTCAAATGGGAATCGCGCCATCCAACACTAGCATTAAGAAATTGATGAGCTTGTTCGCTGAAATAACTAAACGTTTGCTCTTTTAGTTCTTGATAAGTCTTTGTTTTCAGAACCCGGTTTTGAAGATTTTCGCTTTTCCACAGTACATCCAGGGTGTATTGCAGAAGTGGTAAAGAATCATTTTGTTGGTGAAAATCATCAATAATTTGCTCAATTAGTCCTTGTTCAAAGGTAACGCCATTTCTAGCAGCAGGTTCAGCGATCGCTAAATTTAATTCCTCATCGCTCATTCTAGTGAGTATACAACTATAGCGATCGTGGATCTTCGCAAGTTGCGGATACTCACTAAATCTATCCAAAAAATCAGAGCGCATTGTTAAAACAATTTTGACAGAGCTATCCTGCTGCTGGATTAATTGAACAAGACTAGCAATAAATTGGTTGCGTTCCGACTTTTGAGTTTTCGTAAACAGTTCTTCAAATCGGTCAATAAAAATTAGAACGCACTCATAATCTTGTTTGAGTATTGTGACAATTTGAATTAAGATATTTTCTTTGATTTCTCCTGCAATATCTGCTATTTGTGATTTTTTACCGTATGTAAAAGCAAGACACTTATAAAGAGATTTAAAAGGATTTTCATCTGGTTGAAAAGTTATATTAATTAATGAATTTTTATGATACCCTAAATAAGGAATTAAACCTGCCATAATTAATGATGATTTGCCACTGTAGGCTGCTCCTAAAAGCAAGAGTGCATCATCTTTTTTTAAGCGATCGCTAAGATTAGCAATCCACTTTTCCCGTCCAAAAAATTTGTCTTTATCTTTAATTTCAAAAGTTTTTAGCCCTAAGTAGGGAGAGTCTATTTTGAGTGGACGACGATGAATGTCCTCAGACTGACTTCCAGAAAAAAAGTTGTATTCAGAAATACCTTGGACATTACATCCAATATTTATATCGCCTTCAGAACTGTTAACCATCTTATCTCCTTACCTTTGGACACCCCTGGCTAAATCTTTCTCTCAGTTATAGTTCTTTGGCTAATCTTTGTAAGTACCTCAACAAAATTAATTACCGAAGAAAGGCAGTTCTTGCTGGAGGCAGAAGGAAGAAAATACAATTCTTGCTGCCTGCCAAAAGCATCTAAAGTCCACACCAGTTTGCTCAAGTCGGGAAACCCGCCACACAACTGGCTCCTAAATTTCTCTTCTCTGCGCCTCCGCGCCCACCGAAGTTTTGATGGCTGTGGCAACGCCAAAGGCGAACGGCAGAAGCCGCCGCTCAAACTTCTCTCTGCGTGAAACACAAAAATATTTATGTAAGAGGTCTATTCTCTAGTGAAACTTTCCCTGTCGCCGCCGTATATACAAGTTTTGTAAATCCCATCTGCGAAAAATTAAGGTTTTAAATACCTTTATTCAGCGAAATTACTTAAGTAAATTTCAAAAATATGTAGTAACTTTATCCTAAAACGCCGGAAATGACAAACGAGATGGAACTTTTTGATAACCTACACCTTGCAATGTTTAGCGGCAAAGGTGGAGTCGGAAAAACAACAATCTCCTGCACCTTTGCATGTCGTTGGGCGCAGCAATTTGTCAACGAGCAAATTCTTTTAATCTCAACCGATCCGGCTCACTCTCTTGGAGATGTCTTACAAGTTGGCGTTGATGACATTCCTCGTCCCATAGCGGAACTACCCAATCTACAAGTCAGGGCGTTGGATGCAAAGCTTTTGCTACAAAAGTTTAAAGAACGTTACGGTCAGGTATTAGAACTGTTAGTGGAGCGGGGTAGTTTTGTTGAAGGAGAGGACTTGCTTCCAGTTTGGGATTTAAATTGGCCTGGACTGGACGAGTTGATGGGTTTGTTAGAGATCCAACGCCTTTTCAACGAACAGCAGGTAGATCGAGTAGTAGTGGATATGGCTCCTAGCGGTCATACTCTCAACTTGTTTGGATTGATGGATTTTTTAGACACTTTCCTGCACTCTCTGGAACTGTTTCAAGAAAAGCATCGGTATATTAGCAAGACCTTTGCTGGGAGTTACACACCCGATCGCGCTGACGAATTTTTGCAAACCCTGAAAGCTGAACTGTCACAAGGTCGTCGTCTGCTTCAAGATCCTACCCATACAGCTTGTTTGTTAGTTGCGATCGCCGAACCAATGAGTTGGTTGGAGTCAAAACGATTTCTAGAAGCCTTACAAACTATGCAGGTTCCTTGCGGAGGCTTGTTTGTCAACCAAGTCCTTGCCAGTGCCACTGACCCAGATCGTTACCAAGAACAACAACCGCTGATCGGTCAGTATACGGCTCTGGCTAACGGCAAGCCGATTTTTATCGTGCCACAGCAAGATAAGGAGCCTTTAGGGATTGTAGCCCTCAGCCATCTGATCGACCAAATCCATGTTCCTCAGCTGGAACCGCCATCTCCTGTCGATCTACTCCCAGTTCAATGGCCGGAAAAAATTCCTCCTAGCTTTGGAGATTTTCTCACCCAAGGTCGTCGCTTGTTATTAATTGGCGGTAAAGGTGGAGTAGGCAAGACCACAGTAGCAGCTGCCATTGGTTGGGCGATGGCTCAACAACATCGCGATCGCAAAATTCGCATGGTTTCCATCGATCCTGCCCACTCCTTGGGTGATGCCTTTGGTTTGAGTTTAGGACACGAACCATATCAAATAACTGCCAATCTTCGAGGTCAGGAAGTAGATAGCGATCGCATTCTCGATCGATTCAGAGCCGATTACCTGTGGGAACTGGCCGAAATGATGAGTGGCGAAACCCAAACAAGCGAAGCTATTGAAATGGCTTATGCTCCTGTTGCTTGGCGCAAAATTGTCGAGCAAGCTTTACCAGGGATTGATGAAATGCTTTCCCTATTAACAGTAATGGAATTGCTAGAGCAACAAGAAGAAGACTTGATTATTTTAGACACTGCTCCTACAGGACATCTTCTGCGTTTTCTAGAAATGCCAACTGCACTGTCAGACTGGCTAGCTTGGATTTTCAAACTCTGGATCAAGTATCAAAATGTTCTTGGTCGTACAGAGTTGATGGGGCGTTTGCGAACTTTGCGACAGCGCGTAGTCAAAGCCCAAAAAGTGCTAAAAGACCCACAGCAAGCAGAGTTTATTGGGGTTACACTTAACCAGGCTAGCGTACTTGCCGAACAACAACGCTTGTTCAAATCTCTGCAAGAAATAGGTGTAAGCCAGAATTACCTTGTTCTCAACCGCTTTACTTCTACAGCAACCATTAATTGCGATTTTCCAGGTTTGACAATGGTTCGCTTACCAGTGCTTCCTCGCTCAGTTCAGCCTTTAGAACGCATCCAAGCAGCCGCAGCCTGTTTATTTTAAGTGCTAATTACACTAAATACTTTCATACCCAAAGAGAAATTTATTATGCATCGCACTCCAAATCGCGGACAAATTCAAGCCAAACTTAGCTCAATGCCTCCTCAACGTTCGCAAGCAAGAGTTTACTTAAATGCTTACAAAATGATGTTGGAAAAAGAGCGTTTAGAGCAGGAACTACAGAAACTCGAAGCACGCCGACATCAGATTCAGCAGCGTCTTGCTATTTTGAATAGTCAAATAATTGCTGAAGAAGACATCGCCCATCAGCAAGCAAATACTGACTTAGAGGACAATACACCAAAATTCAACACCTTAACATTGGAATATTAAGTAAACCTTCACGAGAAAATCTCTTTTCTCCAACAGGAAACTTACAGTATACACAAATAATTTAATCACCCCAAATCCTTCAGAAGTAGTGGCGTGTCAAGGCTAAAGTAGTGCAATAGAAAAATTCGATTATGTGTCTAAACTTCAATTTTTCAGAGATTTTTAATGCAACATTTTAGCCTTGCCATGCCAGTAGGGTGTGTTATCCCATAAGCTAACGCACCATCCTAAATTTTCGGTGGGTTAGGACTAAAGCCCATAACCCACCCTACGAATCTAAATATGTTTCTATTACTCAAAGTAACTAAAAACGAGAAAGAATTTCTAATATCATCGCCTCAATCTCAGGTAGTACTTCTTGAAGATAATCATACTCCTTACCTGCGTATTGCATGAGTTTGAAATCGGCTCCAATCTTTTGCAGAAAATCTATGATTTTTTCAGGCTGTCGGGCATCCAGGACGTACCAGCAGATGTTTTTCAGTAATGGGTAGAGATCGTCTCTATGTTCAAATCTGCAAAGCGATAAATTCCACCCACTTTTTTCTAAAATGTTAACAAAAATAGACGCTATAACTCTGCTGAAAATAGTTTTCAAATTGATATCTACATTGGGTTCAGCGACTATAACAAAATGAGTAACTAAGCAATAACCTTGCAAATCTCTTTGATAAGACACTACGTTTTCAGTTATACCTGATATACCCTGTGCTATATAGGCTTTAACCTGGCTTCCAGGTAATCCACGCAACTGCTTACCTAGACTATCAATATATAAGCCATTTTGATCTCTGAAAGCCATACGACTGCCAAACACTGGAGAGCCGTAATCATGCTCTACGCTTCCCAGGTGTAACTTATTACAGTGATGAGATTGATCGTTGATTAATATTTTGAAGTGAAACTTCTTGCTGTCTCCATCACAAAATATTGAAGTACCTTCTAAAAAAGCTAAGTTAAAGTCTGAAAATAAACTTTGTGCAAATTCATGATGAGAAAATCCAGCCATATATGTAATGAAATTACTTTCAGCCTCAGAGAATTCTTGCCTACATAAAAGCATCTCCCTAAGTAACTCAACAGTTGGTCTTCTACACTGATTAACTAGTTCTGCAAATTTCTGATGCACTGTGTATTTCTTGCGTTATGCGTCTCTAAGTACTACGTCCTTACTCAATCCCCTAAATTTATTTATGGGGATTACCTTAAATAGTACTTGACCAACATAGATTTCAAATTTTACATCTCCCCGTGCAGTTCGCATTGTTTGCTCTTGTAAGCGTTCCCAACCAAGTGCATCTATATCTTGCTTATTAATCGCTAACCAATACGAAAAACCTGTATCAAACATCGCCTCAACAGGTAATTCTAATCCATCTGATGTTATTAAATTAATTTCAAAAAGTAGTGCATCCTCATCACCAAAAAAACCGGAAATCGTCATATCGTGCCGCAAGCCCCAGACTCATTAATCCGAAAAGCATAGTGTATTTTGCCTGGATGCTGTTCGCGACACCGTAATGAAACTACTTCTAAATCTTGATCAACAAAATATTCTCCACTATCCGGTTCAACTGCAACAAACCAGTTGTAGTGAGTTTCAATTAATTGTGATTTGACTCGCTCAAAAATAGGTTTACAACGTTGGTAAAAAGCCTCGCGTTCGGCTTCATGTCGTGCTTTTTGTTCTTCATTCCACTGAATTTCAGGGAATATTCGTCCCCTGCGTGCGGTACGAGTGGGTTTGGTTT